>CAYVCP010000011.1:0-12957 GCA_964450565.1 uncultured Candidatus Saccharibacteria bacterium
AATAGTTCTCCCCTGTTTTCTCCTGCTTCTTCTAGGAGAGTTCTTGTGATTTCTTCTTCTTTCCACTCTTTTGTATTTTTTAATATTTTATAACTCTTAGAAAGAGAAGATTTGATTTCTTTGTCTTTCATTTCTTTCCATCTTAAGAGTTCTTTTTCATATTTTATGTTTATAAAAAGAAAATCAGCTAACTCCCCTATTTCAGATAGCTTTTTTATTCTTTCTTGGTGCATTTTTACAGCTTTTACTAGGAAATTGAAAGAAATAGTTTCTCCTGTTTCTTTTGCCTTATACTCCTTGTTCTCTATGATAGGTATGATTAATCCTTTTTTGATTAAAAACGGCACACAGAGCCTTGTAAGCTCTTCTATGGGCTCTTTTTTAATATAATGGGAGTTAATCCAGTCTAGTTTGTTAATATTAAATATTGCTCCTGATTTCTGTATTTTATCACAAGAAAACTCTTCAATTAAATCTTTCATAGAAAAGATTTCTTGATTGTTTTTAGGATTCCATCCTAAAAGAGCTAAAAAGTTTATTAAAGCTTTTGGCAAGTATCCTTCTTCTTTATATTCTTTAATAGAAACAGAGCCTTCCCTTTTAGACATCTTTCTTTTGTCTTTTCCTAAGATTAAAGGAAGGTGCAAGAATTGAGGTATCTCTTTTCCTAATGCTTCGTATAAAAGAATTTGTCTCGGAGTGTTTGAAATATGATCTTCCCCTCTTATAACATGAGATATTTCCATTAAACTGTCATCAATAACACAAGCTAAGTTATAAAGGGGTTCTGTTTCATTTTTAGCTATTACAAAGTCTCCAAAAACCTCAGTGTCATATTCTATAGATCCTCTTAAAAGATCTTTAAATTTTACTTTTTTAATAATAGTTTTTAATCTAATAACATAAGGTTTTCCCATTTTTAAATTCTTCTCTATTTCTTCTTTTTTTAAGCTTCTGCATTTCCCAGAATATATTTGATTCTTTCCTATTGAAGCTAAATATTGTTTTTGAGCTTCTATTTCTTCTTTTGTACAAAAACAGTAATAAGCTTTATTTTCTGAAATAAGTTTTTCAATATATTCTTTATAAATATCAGTTCTTTCTGATTGCCTATAAGGACCAAAAGAACCTTCTTTGTCGGGTCCTTCTTGCCAATCTAAACCAGCCCACTTTAATCCTTCAAAGATAACTTTTTCATATTCTTTTTTTGATCTTTCTTTATCAGTATCTTCTATTCTTAGAATAAAAGAACCATTGTTTTTTTTAGCAAACAAAAAGTTAAATAAAGCAGTCCTCACTCCTCCTATATGCAGTGTTCCTGTTGGTGAAGGCGCAAACCTTACTCTTACATTATTCATAGCTTTAAAATAACACAAAAGAAAACAATAAAAAAGATCATCGGTGAAGATGATGTTGCGAGCCAAGCAGAAAGAGATTCTCTGCTTGGCTCTTTTGTCTATTGTTCAGGAGGCCAGATTTTTGTATTCCGACCTCTCTCTTTCTCCTCAAACTTGAGACACTTGAGGAGGAATTCGAACAGGACCCTTGGGCAGAACTCTTCAGTTCTGCCCCCAACAAGGCTTATTTCCAGGCGGTTATATCCCACCTGGACTTTTGCAACAGCGTACCACTGTTGCAAGACTTTTTCTCGCTGTCCCCTTTCCAGCCAGCGAGGGTTGAAGTATTGGGGAAAGTCCCCATTATTTTGAATCCCCGCCCAGATTTCCCCCTTTAAGTAGTCGGGGTACTGATATAGACTATTCCAGTACCTTTTTGGGGGAGCAAATTCCATAATTTCTTTACAATAAGAGACCAGTTCGGCCTCTGTTGTAAAGAATTCGGTAAGGTGAATCATTACCCACCGAACAGGCTCGATGGGTCTTGAATTCACCACCTCTACGGTCTTTAAAATATGAGACCGCAGAGGTTCTTCTATTGCTGTCCTAGACAAGTCTTTGACAGCAATAATAAATTCTTCTTTATCCTCCTTCCAATTATTTATGGATAAAGAAGGAAATAAGTTAAAGCTTTCAAAACCTCGTGTAGTCATTTTGTTCTCCTATCAGAGATTAGGTTTAAAGAACGAGGCTTTATACTACGA
Source organism: uncultured Candidatus Saccharibacteria bacterium (assembly GCA_964450565.1). Classification (GTDB taxonomy): domain Bacteria; phylum Patescibacteriota; class Minisyncoccia; order Minisyncoccales; family CG1-02-41-26; genus CAYVCP01. The sequence goes on from CAYVCP010000011.1 coordinate 2,102, forward strand.
CATAATTATACCACATTATCAATCAATTGTCAATCTAAAGAGAGATATTCTAACAAATAGCTTGCAATCTTTTTTGCAGCTTTTGGTTTTGAAAATGTTTTAGCATTTTGAGCCATAATTTCTAAGGTTTCCTTGTTTTGTATTAAAGATTCTATCTTTTGTAAAAAGAAGTTTGGTTTTAAGTTTTGTTCTTCTATAACTTCTGAAGCTCCTTTTTCAAAAAAAGCATAAGCATTCTTTTTTTGATGGTCTTGGGCTGATTTTGATAAAGGTATTAGGATAGAGGGTTTTCCGAGAGAAGCTATTTCAAATAAAGCTCCACTTCCAGCTCTTGAAATAATAAAATCACAAGACTTTAAAGAAAGACTTAATTGTTCTTCATTTAAGAAAGGAAAAGGGTGATAATATTCAAAATCTTCTTTTTTAAGAATAGCCTTAGCTTCTCCTAATACTTTTTTTTGATTCAAAGAACCTGTTTGATGTATAATCTCAAACTTTTTGATTAATTGAGGTAGTATTTCTAAAATTAAATTATTAATTGTTTGAGATCCTTGAGACCCTCCTAAGATTAAAATAATAGGTCTGTCTTTTTTAAGATTTAAAAATTGTTTTGCTTTTTCAATAGAGCCTTCTAAGACCTTCATTCTTATTGGGTTTCCTGTAAAGGTTACCTTTTCTTTATTAAAGTATTCTGTTTCTGGAAAAGAAGTAAAAATTTCTAAAGCCCATTTTGAAATAAGTTTTGAAGTAAGCCCTGGAATAATATCAGACTCTTGTAATATTAAGGGGGTTCTTAAAAAGCCACAAGCAAAACTTACAGGAAAAGATCCATAGCCTCCTTTTGAGAAAACAATATCAGGAGCAAGAACAAAAACCCAAAAAATAGATTGTATAATCCCTATTGGTACTTTGAACATATCTATGAAATTTAAGAAAGAGAAATATCTCCTTATTTTCCCTGAAACAATTTTTTTTATTTTTACGTTTTCTTCTCTTAAAAGTATTTCTCCATAAGCATGTTTTGGTCCTATATAGTATAAATTAAGATTATCTCCTGGGTATAGATTTCTTAATTCTCTAATAACAGCTATGATTGGGAAAATGTGTCCCATTGTACCTCCTCCTGTAAAAATAATTTTCATTTTTGTCTTGATATATTTAATAAAATACCACATCCTATCATTTCGGCCATAATATGGCTTCCCCCATAGCTAAAGAATGGTAATGGTATTCCACCTAGGGGAAGTATTTGTATAATTCCTCCAATATTACAAAAAGCTTGTATAGTGATCCAAAAAGTTATTCCTAAAGCTAGAAATCCTGCAAACTCATCTTTAAATTTTAAAGCAATTTTTAATCCTTGATAGCACAAGAAGAGAAAAAGGAAAAGAAGCACAATGCTTCCAATAAATCCCATTTCCTCTGCTATTATAGCAAATATTGAGTCGGTTGTCGCTTCGGGAAGAAATCCAAACTTTTGTTGCGACATCCCTAAAGACATACCATTTCCTATGCCAAAGATTTTTCCTGATCCAATAGCAATTCCTGCTTGTTTAATTTGATATCCCCTGCCTAACGGATCATAAGAGGGATTTAAGAAAGTAACCAATCTACTGAATCTATAAGATGAACAAACAATAAACATTATAATAGAAGAAGCGCCTAAAATTAACAAAGAAATAATATGCCAGAAAGGAGCAGGGCTGAAGAAATATAGTAGAATACCAACAGAACCTATAATGAACAATGTGGTCATATCTGGTTGTTTAATTAAAACAAAACCAAGAGTTGCAAGGACTATCATAAATGGTATGAGTTGAGAAAATATATTCTTTTTTTCTATTTTCTTTCTTCCAGCCAGCCACGCTGATAAGTATAATATAAAGGTTATTTTTAAAAATTCAGATGGTTGTATTGAAAAATAATGAAAATTCAACCACCTAGAAGCTCCTTTTGTTTTTATACCTAAAGACGGAATAAAAACCATTATTAACAGTAAAAGAGAAAAAAGGAAAAGATAAGGAGACCACTTTTTTAACTTTTCTAATGGCGTTAGAAAAGCTATTATGCCAAGTATAATTCCTAAAAAAAGCATTATAAGTTGATGCGTTAAGTAATGCCATGGGCTAGCAAAATTTTTTAAAGACAAAGGGAAAGAAGATGTTCCTAAGGTAAAAATACCCCACAATGTTAGAATAATAATAATGATAAAAAGTGTGAAGTTAATTGTTTTTTTAGTTTTTCTTGCCATAGTATTTTACCCATTTTTTGAATAGATTACCTCTTTCTTTGTAATCAGAGAACATATTAAAGCTAGCTGATCCAGGACTTAATAAACAAACCTTACCTTTATTTTTATATGCTTGTTTTACCGCTTCTTTCATTGAATAAACTTTTGTTTTATTTTTAATTCCTTTAGTAATTTTATCACCAGTCCCCTCTCCTAAAATAATTATGTTCTTAATCTTTTTTATTTCTTTATTTAATTGATTATAATTGCTTCCTTTATCAGATCCTCCAACAATTACTGTATCTGGTTTTACGCTTAAAATAGCAGCCAAAGAAACCTCTGGAATTGTTGACATGGAATCATTATAAAAATCTATTCCTGCATGTTTCCCAATATATTCTAGTCTGTGAGGGAGTCCTTTGAAGTTTTCAATTCCCTTTTTAATAACTGACTCTTTTATTTTCAAAAGTTCTACTGTTTTTTGAGCAGCTAAAATATTAAATTGATTAAATTCTCCTCTAAGAGAAGATTTTTGAGTAACTAGTTTGCCTTTAATTGGTATAATAGTTGATTTAGAATTTACTTTTAGATTAGTAATAAGAAAATCATTTTTAGTCTGATATTTAAAGATATTTTCTTTTGCTTTTTGATACTCTTTTATATCCTTGTAATAATCTAAGTGATCAGGAAAAAGGTTTAAAAAGATTGCAATTTGAGGTGATTTCTTTAGGCTTTGTAACTGATGAGAAGACAATTCATAAACAAAAATATCGTTTTCATTACTTTTCAAAAGTTTTTTGAAAACAGGTGTTCCAATGTTCCCCACTAAAGAAACTCTTATATTTGCTTCTTTCAAGATATTATATATTAAAGAGCTTACAGTTCCCTTTCCTTTTGTTCCTGTCACTCCGATAATTAAACCCTTAAAGTTGTCAAAAAAGATTTGTGTTTGCGTTGTAATAACAGATTTAGTTTTTAACTTTTTTATAGGGATACCTGGAGTTTTAATAATAACATCATATTGATCTAAAATTTTTAAGTAGTCTTTACCATAAATAATTTTTGATCCCTTCTGAACTACCTTATTTCTATCTGCAATGGTAATTTTCTTTTTAGGGAAAAGAGTTTTTAAAGCAAGATAGGTGTCTTTACCTTCCTTACCATAACCTAAAATTAAGATATTTTTTTCTTTTAATTCATTAAGTTTCATAGTATTATTTTCAAAATAATAGATAAAAAAGTTTTATCCCAAAAGACGAATAGCAATCCCAATAATTGCTAACATCATTGAGATAATCCAAAATCTCATAGTTATTTTTCCCCTACTCCATCCTTTTGCTTCTAAATGGTGATGAATGGGAGCACACAAAAGAAGTTTCTTTTTGAATACCTTTTTCCAAAAAAGTTGCAACAAAACACTACTTGTTTCAAGAACAAGTAATCCTCCAATAATGGGGAGAACTAAAAGAGAGTTTGTTAAAAAAGCAACCACAGCTAAAGTAGCTGTTAATCCAATAGTGCCTGTTTCCCCCATATAAAATCGTGCAGGGGGCGTATTAAACCATAAGAAAGCTAATGTCGTTCCTGCAATTACAGCACAAAAGGCTGCTAGGTCGTACTGTTGATTAGAAAAAGATATGATAGAGAAAGCTCCGAACATTACACTAAAAACACCACCAGAGAGACCGTCAATCCCATCAATAATTCCACCAGACCAACAAGCTAATACTGTAATAATGAATAAGGGGATATAGAAAAGACCTAAATAAACTTCTCCATTTCCTGGAACATGAATAGAATCCATTCCTAGTTTTACATAAAACCACCATGCTGAGGCAAAACCAATTAAAAACAGTATAATGAGTCTTCTTGTTAGTCTTATTCCACCTCCTGCATATTTACCCTTACTTAATATTTGTAGTATGTCGTCAAAAAGACCTAAAATAGAACCTGCAATTAAAACAGCTAATGGAACCCATGTTTGTTCTCGTGATAAGAAGTTAAGTTTTTGTAAAAAAGTATTGCTTGAAATATCAGAAAGAAATGAGAAAAAGAATATTACAAAAAGTGTTGTGATCCAAATCAAGAGCCCTCCCATTCTAGGGGTGCTGACTTCTTTTTCTTTATGTAAAGAATAAAAGACGGTGGCTGGAGAACCATCAATTGTTTTTGTGCGCGCTGTCTTTTTCCAAAGTTTATACTTGTATAAAAAATGCGTTAGGACGGGAGTCCATAAAACAGCCAAGCAAGCAGAAAAAAAACAAAGAAATAATATTTTTATTATATTACTTGTCATAAAGAATTAAAGGGTAAAGAACAGTTAATGAGTTTTTCCATATCTTGAAATCTACTTTCTGAATTTAGAATTATATTAATAATATGATTATTTAAATTATCTCTGAGTATTAAAATTAAACATCCTCCTGCTCTTTCTGTGTGTCCTGTTTTTCCACCTAAAATATGAGAGTCTTCTTCTAAAAGTATATTGGTATTGATTAAGTTATGATGTAATATTCCATTATCAAGATATAGTGACTGTTCTTTTGTTGACATAATTTCAATTATTTCAGGATAGTTGTTTAAAATATATTGAGTCAAAATAACAAGGTCTCTTGTTGTGGAAATATTAATTTCATATTTTGGTCTATTTAAATCATCAGGATCTAAACCATTTACATTATAAAATATAGTATCTTGCATATTAAGTTCTTTAGCTTTTAGATTCATTAAAGAAACAAATCCTTTTTCTGTCATGTTAGTTGTTAAAGCAAAAGCAGCGTCGTTAGAAGATTCAATAAGCATAATACGCAACAAGTCTTCAATTTTTAATAGCTCTCCATATCTTAAATCTCCTGTGTTTTCTAATTGATTGATTGCTTTTTGAGAAACAAAGATTCTTTGATTTTCTAAATAAAACTCTTTAGCTATAACAGCTGTCATTAATTTTGTTAAAGAAGCCATAGGGAGCTTTCTATTGGAATTTTTTTGAAATAATAACTGATTTTTTTTCTGAGAGATAAAACTTTCAGCCGTTATGGTTTCTAAGAAACACTGCTTTTTAGTTTGTTCATTAATATTAGAAAGAAATATATGAGTTTCTAAATAAAAAGGTTCTTTTGTAATATTTCTTGTATAAAAAAATTCTTCAGTATTTTTTTGAATAACATTATAAGATAACCAAAAAGGTATACTTAACAAAATTATGAGAAGAAATAACTTAATGTTTTTTGTCATTTTGTTTTAATCTGTGATCAATTCTTCCCATATCTCTTGGAAAAATACTTGCTTCTCTTAAGTTACTTAAGTTCAAAATTTGTTTTACAATTCTTTCTGCTCCTAAAGCAAAACCTCCTTCTTCGGGCATACCATATTGAAAAGCTTGTAAATAAAGTTGAAAATCTTCTTTCTTATTACCCCACTCATCTATGTTTTTTAGAAGCTGTTTATAGTCATTAATTCTTTGTCCTCCCGTGACTATTTCAAGACCTCTTAGTAAAACATCAAAGCTTAAAGTATATTCTTTGTTTTCTGGATCTTGGTATGTATAGAAAGGTCTCTTTTTAGTTGGATAATGTGTAATAAATATTAGTTCTGAATTATGTTCTTTTTCTGCCCATTCAATAATTTCTTTTTCATCTTCTGGTTCTAAGTCAGGTTTTTTTCTATTATCTCTTTTTGTTCTCTTGAATATAATTTCTTGAGCTTCTCTCATTTTGATTCTTGGAATTTTAGTACCTATCTTTGGCATTTTTGCGTCAAAAAGTTCTAATTCTTTTTCACATTTCTCTTCTAGGTCTTTGAATATGTTTTTGATGACAATTTCTACTATATCCATAAGATCAGTCCATGAATCTAAAAATCCCATTTCAGCATCTAAACTAATATATTCAGAAAGATGTCTTGTCGTGATACTTGGCTCTGCTCTAAAAGCGTGAGTTACAGTGAATACTCTTTCAAAAACACCAACAAGAATTTGTTTATAGAGCTGAGGACTTTGAGCCAAATAAGCATCATGGCCATAATAATCAATACGAAATACTTCGGACCCTCCTTCTGTTGCTGTGGGTACTATAGTAGGAGCCTGAAATTCTGTAAAATCCATTTCTTTTAACGTATTTCTAAAACTACTAATGGTTTCTTCTTTTATTTTGAAAATGGCTTTTATTTTTTCATTTCTTAAGGTAAGAGCCCTGTTGTCTAAAAGAATAGGTAAACTTAAATTTATACCTTCTTTTATATCAAAAGGTAATGATTCTGATTCTGCTATTATTTTTATTTCTTTTGCTTCGATTTCTATCTTTCCAGTTTCTATCTCAGGATTAATCATTTTTTCTGGTCTTTCCTTTATCTTTCCCTTAATCTCTAAAACATATTCTTCTTTTATGTCTTTTGCATTTTCTGGAGCACAAACTACTTGTATAATTCCAGATCTATCTCTTAAATCTAAGAAAACTATTTTGCCATGATCTCTTCTAGTGTCTACCCATCCTTTTATTAAAACCTCTTTGTTTTTTTCAGAGAGTGTTTCTTTGATAATTGTTCTTTTCATAGGTATTGTTTTATCCTTTGCATAATTTCTTTTGGCGTAAAATCTGTTTTTATTAGATAATCAATTACATTATATATTTTGGCTTGTCTTTTTATATTTGGATCATCAAGGTTTGAAAAAGCTATTACTTTCACATTCTTAATTTTTGGATTTTCTCTTATTTTTTTTAATATTTGAATACCGTTTTGTTTAGGAAGTAAAATATCTAATAATACTAAATCAATGTTTTCTTTTTCTAAAATTGCAAAAGCGTTATCAGCTGATTCTGCTGAAAAAGTATTAATGTTATTTTCCGATAATTTTTGTTCATACATTTCTCTAAGCATTTTTTCGTCTTCTATAATCAATATATTGTTCATATTATTTTTACAAACTTTTTTTTACCGACCCTTATCACTAGTCCCTTTGATATTGGTATGTTTTTTTGCCAATTAGTTTCTTTTTGATTATTTATTTTAACTCCTCCAGCAATTATTAATCGTTTTGCTTCTCCTTTTGAAGACACTAGTTCAGCATCTTTTAATAAATCAAGTAACGGATATGTTGTTTTTGATGTTTCAAATCCTTTGATTTCTGATGGTAATTCTTTTTTTAGAAAAACATTATTAAATTCTTCTTCTGCTTTAATTGCTTCTTTTTCTGTTTTAATTATTTTAACAATTTCAAATGCTAAAAGTTTTTTAAACTTCATTGGATTTTCCCCTTTTTCTATAGCATTTTCTATTTCTTTTAGGTTTTCAACGTCAGTTAATAATTCTAAACCAGGAATAATTAAATTATCTGGAAAAGCCATGGTTTTTCCATATATGTCAGTTGCTTTGTCTGATAAATTGATGCCATTTCCTTTTGTCTTAGACATTGTTATTCCATCTGATGCTTGCATCATTTTATTCGCCCTTATAAACTTATCTTTTTTTAAATATGATTTCAGGAGATCTCTTCCAACCAACATATTAAAAATTTGATCTGCTCCCCCCATTTCCATATCAACGTTCATGGCAACCCCATCATATCCTTGCATTAAGGGATAAATGAACTCATGCAATCTAATAGGATCTCCCCTTTTCAGTCTTTTCTCAAACATGTCTCTTTCCGTCATTCTTTGAACTGTAATGTGAGACATTAATTCAATTAAGTCTTGTAATGAAAGTTTACTTAACCACTTATGATTCCTTTCAAACCTAATAGGATTTTTTTTATCATTAAAATCAATAAGTTGAGAAGCTTGTTTCTTCCATTCTTTCATATTCTTTTCTATTTCTTTGTCAGTAAGAATTTTTCTTGTTTTTGTTTTGTCTGGGTCTCCTGCTTTTGCTGTAAAATCACCTACCAGGAAAATAACTTCATGGCCTAATTGTTGTAAGATCCTTAAAGCCCTTATTCCAATCGCATGTCCTACATGTAAATATGGTCCTGTAGGATCAAAACCTTGATAAACTCTCATTCTCTCTCCTTTTTCCATTTTCTTTTTCAAGCTTTCTTTGCTGGGAAAAATATCTCTCACTCCCCTATTTAAGAATTTATTTATTAATTTTTTATCAGTTAAAACTTTTTGCATATTTTATTATACTACTCTAAAAACATTTTTGAATCAATTAGAATGGGAGTTCAATGATAAAACTGCTGCCTTGTCCTTTTCCAGGGCTTTCTGCTTTTATTTTTCCTCTGTGCATTGTTATGAATTTCTTTGCTATATATAGTCCTAAGCCAGTTCCTTGAACCCAGTGTTTACTTCCAGCATCAGCTCTAGAAAAACTCTGAAATAATTTTGGCATTTTTTCTTTTGATATACCATCCCCCGTATCCGTAACACTGATGATAAGAGATTCTGGTTTTTTTGTTTCTTTATTATTTTTTTGCTTAATTCTTACTGTTATTTTTCCTTGTTGAGTATATTTAATAGCATTATCCATTAGATTAGAAATTACTTCTGTTATTTTTTGAGTGTCTATATTAATTTCAGAGACAATGTGATGCGGTTTTTTGAAAAAAAGTTGTAATCCTTTTTCTTTTGTTTTAAATCTAAATTGTCTTATTAGGTCTGCTACTATGTCTGTGGTTTGCGTTTTCTTTTTCACTAATTTTATCTTACCAGCTTCAATTCTGGATAAATTCAAAAGAGAATTAACTAATTGAATAATTCTTTCATTTGCTTCAAAAACATTTTTTATTGAATCAATAGCTCCTTTTGGAATTGCACCATAATCTCCTTCTAAAATCATAGATATGTAACCCTTGATTGCTGTTAAGGGGGTTCTGAGTTGATGAGATGCAATTGATATAAACTCTGATTTTGCTTTGTCTAACTTTTGCAACTTACTGTAAGCTATCTCAAGCTTTTTATTTACTTCAGAAAGTTGATTTGCATATTTATCTAGTTCTTCTTTCTGTTTTATTTCTTTTTGTACACTTTTTATTAAAAGAAAACCAAAAATGATAAAAGCTATTAATAAAGCTCCTTTCCATATGTATTCAAATAGAAATTGAGCCGTAACCAAATTGACCAAAAGAAGTAAAACTAATACTCCCACAAAGAGTTGTGTCAGCATTACCTTTAAGCCAAAGAGCCTTTTCTTGATAATTGCATATGCCGTGAACCCTAAAAGAAAAATAGAAGAATAGTCTCCGAAGAAATAAAGCCTTGTGATTTTAAAAAATACAGGAAAGCTAATGTTAAAGATTATGTTAAGAACATAGAAGACGAATATTCCGATTAAAAAATATTGTATTTTGATCTTTTCTTGAGAGGATAAATTTTTATATTCTTTAATGGGGATATAAAGCGTTATAATCATTAGAAAAAGGATTACGCTCATAAATGGTAGCATGCCTTTTCCATAAATAATCGTTAGATCGTTATTAATAAATTCAGTATCTTGAATGATTAAATTAGTGAATCCGGTTATAATAGACAAGCAAAGCCCTATTATGCCTATCACTCTAGTTAATCTTTTATAATTTTTATGTAGAAGAGAAAGCACTAAGAAATAAAGAAAGGTGAAGAAAAGAGGGGTCACAAACCATGCTATTTTTAAGAAAGAAAGCGAGAGAGCTGTGTTTGTGTCCCCTGTCAAACGGGCTAAGTATGCAAAGTCAATCCAAAATAGCATTAAAGTAGTCATCATGATGATGATTTTGTTTGTTTTTTGTTTTGGATTACTTCTCCAAACAGAAAAACCTATCCATACAGCAATGGCATTAATTAAGAGAACAATAATTTTATTTAATAAAAGAAATTCTATCATACTATTATTTTAGCAATAAAAAGTAATAAAACCCAATAAATAAAATGACAAGCAAAATAAATATAACTTTCTTTTTTTAAAAAGAATAGATCTAAAAAAAGTGTAAAAATTAATATTTGACCTGGAAAAGGAAGGGCTAGAGCAATTAGTGTTACAAAGACAGAAAAGATAGAAAGAAATTTTAAAGTTTTTTCTTTCCCTATTATAACTCCAAGAGTTTTTAGATTTTCTTTTTTATCTGATTCTATATCTTTTATGTCTAAAAACATTTGCATTAGCATAGATTTTAAGAAAACAAATAACATTAGAATTAGAGCTCCCTTTTGTATTTTTTGATTATAAGCAATAAAGGGTGTTATGACTAAAGAAGCAAAGAACAAAGAGACGTATATATTTTTGAATAAAGGAACTTTTTTGGTAATATTTTTAAATAAGACTGGGTATAAAAGTCCAAATATTAGTAAAAATACATTAAAAATAAAACCATAAAAATTATAGAAAAGACAAGTAATCGTAAAAGAAACCAGAATAGAAATAAAAAATAGTATTAAATTCTTTTTTCTATGTTTTCTAAAATACTGTGTTCTTTTTGGATTAGTTAATTGATCTTTTTCAATTCCCTTATATCTATCAAACAAGTAAATTGAATAAAAAATCAAATAAACTTCAACTAAAATATGCCATGTTATCTTTAGGTTAAATAAAATTAAAGAAATAAAAACAATGCTTGCTGTCCCCAAGCACTGTAAATGACCACCATGTAGAATTTCTTTTCTCAAAGAATCTTTCATATTCATTATTTTATTTTAGCATGTTAGTTTGTTTTCTTCCA
>CAYVCP010000012.1:0-12104 GCA_964450565.1 uncultured Candidatus Saccharibacteria bacterium
GGGTTTTTGATCAACCCCTCCTATTTGTACATATTCGCGAATAAACAAAACATCCTTTAGATGTTCTTTTTTCGCGAAAACGCCCCTCGAGAGCATACTTTTGAGCCAACAATCCATACAGATTGTATTTGACCTCCAAAGCTTTCCTTTTTGCTCAGGCCTTCTGTGGAATTTCTTTCCACACCTGCTACAAAACTTCTCTTGAGTACTCACGACCTTATTTTCTAAACATTTCTTACATCTCTTTTGAGCGCTGCTCTCTCTCTGAATCTCTTTCCCGCAAGAAATACAAAACCATTTTGAATGGTTCTTTACCTCTTGTTTAATATCATCCAATCGAGCAACAACTCCCGGCTTCTTATTATCCTCCTCTAGAAGGACAACTAAAGAAGCCTCTTCAATAAACCAGACCCTTTCCGAGAACCCCTTTAGCCAAGAAGGAGGCTGGAAGAAAGAACACTTTGGATATTCGATTCTTCTCTGCTCAATAGCCTTTTGAGCTACCTCTCTTTTTTTAGCAGGAAGATTTTGAACAGCCAAGAAACCCTTAGGAGGACTAAAGAGTACATTATCAATACTCGTTTTTAATTCTGTTAATACACTCTTCTTAGCCGTCCTATCCTTAATGACCAAGGCTATCAAGCGTTTTTGCTCAACTTTTTGACACTCTCTGTAGCTCGCTTTTTCTTCATCCGTTTTTTCACGAGCGAAGATGTCGTCCTGACCACTAAATCCTGCCGTATGGATCATCTCTATGATCGCAATGGCATCCTTAGAACCAAGAATCAAAGACTCTTCTTCAAGAGCCCTTCCTTTTCTTCTTGGTTTGTTCCTATTCTCACCAACTTGCCGGAATCCGCCATCTTTACCTCTCTCACACTTGATATAAAACTCACCTACGGAAAGATAAAAATAGCTTTCTTCTTCAAGGCTGAAAATTGTTACGGTATAAGAACCTTGGTAACCATTATTTATCTCCTCCGCTACCTTACTTCCTAACATTTTCCTAACTATCGCACTATTCATTTATTTCCTCCTCGCTTTTCTGTATTAAGACTCCTCAAAAATCGAATGCCATAATATACCACGTAAGCCCATGCAAATCAACCCTGCGCATCATCACAAATATCTCTAAAATCACAAAACTTGCAATGGAATCCAGGATTAGCTTCAAAATTACTTTCCTTTATTTCCTCAATATTTTGTAAAATATCTTGCTTTTGTTTTTCTTTGTCTTCTTTTGTTCCTAAAAAAGAAACTCTTTTCCCTTCTTCTAAATAATAATAACTTAATTCAACAGGATTTAGATTATAAACATCTTCTACTGCTATTTGATAAAGTAATAACTGTTTCTTATCGTCTGTATATAATTTCTCTTTGGCTCTTCCTGTTTTGTAATCAATAATTCTCACTCCATCTTCTAATTGATCTATTCTATCAATCCTTCCTAATATAGAATATCCTTTAATTTTTAACTTAAAAGAAAGTTCTAAAGCTAATCCGTTTTTAGTTTTTGATATTTCTGGATCTTCTTTCTTAAAGTCATCATAAAAACCTTTAATAATCTTTTTACCTAATTTATAATAATCCTGTTTTTGTTCTTTGCTTTCATACCAATCATCAATCCATTTTTCCTTAAAAATTTCATAGAAATCTTCTAAAGAAACAGGTTTCTTTTCTAATTCTTTTTGAAATAAAACTTTTTGTTTGTTTGTTTCCCCTTTTTCTCTTTTGATAAACTCAAAAAGAGCAGAATGCATTGTTTGTCCAAAAGAAAATACTGCTTTTCCCTTGGTAGGTATTTTTAAGATATAAGCAAATTTATACTGCAAGGGACACCTTGCAAAAGAAGAAAGTTGAGAAAAAGAGAAATAAGAAGGAGTAATAAATGTTAGTTCTGACTTTCTTTTTATATTAATTACCTTCCCCTTTATACTATTTCCATCTTTTTCTTTAAAATTGAGCTCTGTTAAAAACCTGGAAAGCTTCTTTTTTCTCTGTCCCCCATAGTCTGAAGAGGAAGTGAAAAAAAGACCCTTTCTTGCTCTTGTCATAGAAACATAGAAAAGCCTTCTCTCTTCTTCTAAATGAACATCTCCTTGGGGAAGTTTTTCTTTAGCTAGTTTTTCTGGAAGTTCTATATATTCTTTTCTTTCTGTACTAGGAAACCTTTTATCAACTAAATTGACAATAAAAACATATTTGAACTCTAATCCCTTGGCTCCGTGGATAGTCATAATTTTTACAAAATCAGACGCTTGTTCTAAATCAAAGTCTAGTTTTCCTTGCTCTCCAGATTCTAATTCTAAATTCATCTGCTCCATAAAATTATTAAGTAAAGGATCCACTGCTTTCTCTTCAAACTCTTTGATTTTTCTATAGAAAGAAGAGAGGTTAGATAAAGCATCTCTATCGTTTTTAATAAAGTTAAGATATCCAGAATCTTTCATAAACTCTATAAGAATTTCAGAAACATTTCTCTTTTTACAAAGCAAGGTATGCTTTTCAATAATACTTAAAAGAAAACTTATCTTTTCTTTTGATTTAGCGCTTACAAAACCAAATGTTTTTAATGCCTCAAACGCAGAGATTCCTTTCTTTTTTGCATGTTGATTAATCTTCATAATATCTTGTGAAGAAATCTCTAAAAATGGTAAGTTTAAAACCCTAAAAAGCGAAGAAGATTCGTGATAATTGTCTAATAATTTGAAATAAGAGATAATATTTAAAATTAATGGTTTAGCATAAAGGCCCTTTGAAGCTAAAAATTGATAAGGGATTCCAGATCTTTCAAAAGTCCTACAAAAGGCATTAGCATAACTATTTGCTCTCACCAATAACACGAAATCAGCAAAATTAGTCTCTTTCTCTTTCTTGATAATATCTATTATTTTGTTTGCAACTCCCTGAGTTTCGTCTTCTAATGCCTTAAAATGTAAGTGTTCAATAATACCTTTTTCCTTTTTTTGAGAAATTAATTTCTTATCAAGTTTAGAAAAAAATTCTAACCTATTGGGATTGTTTTGTTTAATGAAGTTATAGGATAAGTCTAAAATATCTTGAGTAGATCTGTAATTTTGAATTAAAAAAACTTCTTTTAAAGAAGGTAAGTCTTTTTTAAATTCAATAATGTTATTAAAAGAAGCTCCTCTAAATTTGTATATAGCTTGATCATCATCAGCTGTAACAGTTAAATTGTTTTCTGGAAAAGATAGTATTTTAATCAATTCATACTGGGCCCAGTTTGTGTCCTGAAATTCATCAACTAAGATATATTTAAACTGTTTTCTGTACTTTTCTAGAATATGGGGTCTTTTTTGAAAAAGCCTTAAACAATAATTGATTAAGTCTCCAAAGTCTAAAACATTATTATCTAACAAAATCCTTTGATAAGCATGATAAATTGAAGCAATTTCTTTAACTTTTTCTTCTTCTGTTCCCTCTTTTAAGTCTGTTAAGTTAGTTTTTAATGTTTCAGCATATTGCAAGTAATCTTCAGGATAGATTCCTTGATCCTTACATCTTGAAAAATGATTAATTAAAGCATGTAAAAACTTAGTAGGATTTCCTAGTGGCTTATAATAATTCAAGTCTAATTTATTTAAGTTTTTTCTCATCAACATCCAGGCAGATGTTTTCTCTATCATTTTAAAATCAGTTGAAAGACCTATGTCTAATCCTTCCTGTCTTAAAATTCTTTCGCAAAAAGAATGAAATGTAGAAATCCATAAATCAACATATCCAATATCCAAAAGCTTATCTACTCTTTCTTCCATTTCTTGAGCCGCTTTTTCTGTAAAAGTAACAGCTAAAATTTCTTCTGGAGATACCTTTTTTTCCTTAATTAAATAAGCGATACGCCTTGTTATGACAGTAGTTTTACCAGTCCCTGCCCCTGCAACAATCAAAAGCGGTCCTTTATCAAACTCTACCGCTTGTTTTTGTTCTTTGTTCAAATCCATGACATTATCCTAACAAAAAATCGCTCATAAAGCGACTTTTTGTAAAAATCAATTATTTGCCTAACCTTTCAAAAGCACGAAGAATTTCCAAAGGAGTAGCAAAAACAATTGTATTAGATTTATCTGAAGAAATATCATTCAAAGACTGAAGCGTTCTTAGGTGCAATGCTCCTGGAGTTTGAGATAAAACTCTAGCTGCTTCTGCCATATTTTCAGCTGCTACCATTTCACCTTCAGCTTTAATAATCATAGCTCTTCTTTCTCTTTCGGCCTCAGCTTGCTTTGCTATTGTTCTTTTCATTTCTTCAGCTAAGGTAATATCTTTTAATTCTACTGAGTCTACTTTTATGCCCCAAGGATCGGTTGCTTTATCAATCACAGACCTAATACTTTCTGAAACCCTATCTCTTTGAGATAACAAGTCATCTAAATCAACTTGTCCCACAGCGTTTCTCATAGTGGTTTGAGCTAATTGAGAAATTGCATAATAAAAGTCTTCAACTTCTAAAATCGCTTTTTCTGCCTCAATTACCTTATAATAAATCACAGCATTCACTCCCACAGCAATATTATCTTTCGTAATAGCTTCTTGCTTTTGAACATCAACCACCTTAACTCTAAGATCTACTTTCCTATAGTTCTGGAAAATAGGAAAAACCAATCTCCACCCAGGATTCATATTTCCAGAATATTTTCCTAAAGTAAATTTCACACCTCTCTGGTATTGATTAACTTGCCTTATAGAAATAATGAGAATAAAGAAAACTATACCGATGATAGTAAAAAATATATTTGTCATATATGTTTTTTTCTTTTAGACCTTTTTACTATTCTATTAAAAAATAGAACAAAAATCAAACGCCTGCTTTTATTTCAATGACATCACCGTCTTTTATAAGATAATCTTTTCCTTCCGTTCTAATTAAGCCTTTTTCTCTAGCTTTTACAAAACCGTTGCTTTCCACTAAGTCTTTCCAACAAATTACTTCTGCTCTAATAAAATTGTCTTCAAAATCAGAATGAATAACTCCACCAGCCTGAGGAGCTAAACTTCCCTTTTTTAAATCCCATGCTCTCGTTTCATCTAACCCTGTTGTAAAAAAAGTAATTAAACCTAAAAGATTATAGCTTTCTTTTATTAAAATATCTAATTTAAGTCCTAGTTCCTTTTTCTCTTCTTGGGAAAACTCTAAAGCTTCAAACTCTGTCAAAATATCAATTACTAAAAAGGGCCAATTATTCTTTCTAAACTCATCTCTCAAAGCATCAGAAACTTCTGTTTCAGAACCATTCAACAAATAAATTCTCTTTTTAGAAGTTAGAAGTTGTAAGGAGTTAATAATTTTTAATTCCTCTTGTTCCCATGATTGTTCAGATAATATTTTACCTCTCTCTAAAAAATCTTTTGCTTTTAAAAAAATGTCTCTTTCTTTTTCAGCACCCTTTTTTCTTAATTTTACTTCTTTTTCTAACCCTTCAATTTTTTTCTCTAAGGTTGATAGATCTTTTAAGGCCATTTCTGTGTCTAATATTTCTTTATCTTTTAAAACATTAATTTCTTTCTGGGTATTAATAATTTTTTCATTTAAAAAACACCTCAACACATAAACAATAACATCTGTTTCTCTTATGTGGCTCAAGAACTTGTTACCGAGCCCTTCTCCCTTGTGTGCTCCTTCAACCAATCCCGCTATATCCCAAAATTTTACTATTGAATAAATCTTTTTCTTTGATTTAGTTAGAGAAGCTAAAATATCTACTCTTTCATCAGGTACCTCAACAGTGCCTAGATTAGGATCTATAGTACAAAAAGGATAATTTGAAGCGTCTACTTGTTTTTTTGTAATAGCTTGAAATAATGTTGACTTACCAACATTAGGCAAACCTACTATTCCTATTGATAAAGACATAAAAAATATAAAGGGGAGCTCTTTAAAAAGATCACAGAGCTCCCCAATAAACATATAATCACCTCCCCTTATCTTGCAGGACAATATTAAAATAACATATAAAAGAATAAAATCAAACCCTAGTGTTCTTCATAAATTCTTCCTATAATCAAAGATGGAAATACCAACACGATTTAAAAGATTATTCAATTTAAACAAAGGAAGACCTACAACATTAAAATAATCTCCTTGAATTTCCTTGATAAAAACAGCTGCTTTGCTTTGTATACCAAAAGCTCCTGCTAATCCCAAGGGTTCTTTAGACTCTAGATATAACCTTATTTCTTGATCTGATATATTTTTCATCTTAAGCTTTGTTATTTCATAATCTTGTAGTTCTTTTTGTTCTGAAAGGACCGCAATGCCAGTCATAACTTCAACGACATTATTACTAAAACTTTTTAACATTTTTGTTGCTTTTTCTTTTGTCTTTGGCTTTCCAAAAATCTTACCTGAAAAAACAACAACAGTGTCTGCTGAAATAACAACTGCATTCTTTTCTCTTCTTTGAACGTCTTTTCCTTTTTCCAAAGAATGATACAAAATTAATTCTTTAGGAGGCATATTTAACATATTATCTTCTTGGTAAGAACTCTCTCTAACTTTAAAATTATTGCCAATCAATATCTTAAGCAACTCTTTTCTTCTGGGAGATTTTGAAGCTAAAATAATTTCTTTCATATTAAAAACCCAATTAAACTTCCTATTAAACAAATTAACCCAAAAAACAAAGTGAATTTAGAAAAGTTTATCTTGTTCGCTAATTTTAATAATAAATGTAAGGACAGTATACCAACTAAAAAACTAGTGACTAATCCTATCCAACCAAAGGTCACTAAATTTGGCTCTGTAATCAACATATAGAAACTTGCAATAATACCAACAGGCACTGACATCATATAAGAGATTGTGAGAATTTCTTTGGGATCTTTTTTAAAAAGAGACAACCCAAAAATAGTGCTACCAGATCTCGAGAGACCGGGTATAACAGACAACCCCTGTAAGAAACCCACCAAAAGAACTGACCCCTTATTAATCATTTTATCCTTTTTCAGAAGATAAGAAGTCATCAAAAGCCCTACTCCAGTTATCAAAAGAAGCCCATTTCCCAAAGCTACGCTTTTGATAAATTTCAACAAAGGATAAGATACAATTAAAGAGACAAAAGTTACAATCAATAAGAAATTAAACATTTTCTTATCTTTCAAAACTAGAACTTTTTTCCATTCTTTTCTAAAAAAAACAAAGGCTGCTAAAGCTGTTCCTAAGTGTAGAAACAAGGCAATGTCAATCGCATTAATATCTTTTACTAAAAAGCTACTAAAGAGAGCTGTTATGCCCTCTGAAGAAACTGGTATCCATTCAAAAATTCCCTGTATAATTCCTAATAAAACATAATTTAATACCATAATCTAATATACCTTGAAAAATAGAGAAATTAAAGTAGAATGACAGCACATATGATAAATATAATAAAAACAAAAAAAAGAAGAATAATCCTTTCAATAGGAGTTCTTTTCATAATAGCTGTCTCTATTATCGGAGCATCTTCTTATTCTAATAAAGAAGAGGTAAAAGAAGAAGAAATAATAAGAACATTTAGTGTTATTGATCTGTCTTCTTTTATACCAAAAGAAGATGAGATTGAATCTATTGGAATTGTAAACCCTAACACGAGCGTAAATATAGTGCCTTTGACCAAAGGAACTGTAATATCAATTAATTTTGCACAAAGTGATTATGTAGCAAAAAATAATATTATTTTAAAATTACAAAATGATAGTATCACACAATCCTTAGAAACAGCAAAAATTAATCTAAAATCAACACAAGACAATCTAAATAATAGAATAATTCTGCAAGAAAAAAGTTCTATTGATCAGAAAAAACAAGCTGTTATTTCTACCAAGGGATATCTCAATTTAATATTAAAAACATTAAATGACATTAACTTTATTATTAAAGCAGAAGGAGAAAGTCAAATTGCAGGTATATCTCCAACTTTAAGTGCTCAAAATTCTCAAGGATTGATAGATGCAAAAAAAAGTTATTTCAATACAAAAACTCTTTACCAAAAATCCGTACTTAATGATATAGAAATAAATAATATTATAAACATTTTAGAACAGTCCTTAATTTCCCTAAAAAGTACAGAAAAAGCACTTGATGATCTTATCTTTGTTTTAGAAAATACTATACCAAACCCTAATTTCTCTAAAACAACCTTACAAGCACAAAAGACATTATTTAATACGGCGAGAATATCTCTTTTAGCTACAGAAACTCAAGCAGAAACACAATTACAAAACTTAAAAAATATAGAGATAATTCAAAAAACAGAGCTTGATACCTTAACAAATGCTTTAAATTTCGCTCAAAATCAAATGGATTTGAGTCAAATTGCCTTTAACAACTTGACCATTAAAGCTCCAATCGCAGGTCAAATAACCCAAAAACTTGTTGAGATTGGAGATGAAATAAATCCTGGACAAAAAATAGCTGAAATATCACAAATTAATATTGTTAAAATTGAAACTAGCTTAACACCAGACGAAATAAAAAATTTACGATTAGGACAAAACGTATCTATTGAGCATAGTTTTAATGGAATTGTAAGTTCAATCTCACCTATTGCAGACTTTGAAAGTAAAAAAATAAAAGTAAGCATAACAACCAATAACATACTTAAAAATCTAATTCCTGGTACATTTGTCACTATTAGTTTTCCGGTAAAAAGAACAAAACAAAAACTTATTCCTCTAAAAGCGCTCCATATTACTCAAAAAGATACCTTTATATTTATTTTAGAAGAAGGAAGGGCAATTAAAAAATCAGTTGTTATAGGAGAAACAAAAGGGTCTTATATAACAATCAAAGAAGGATTATCAATGGATGAAATTCTTATCTTGGGAGATGTAACAGAAAATGAAACAATCAACCCTTCGTATGGAGACTAAAGAAGAAAAATTAAACAGAGCCCTTCTTAAAGAAAGTAATTCTTTGTTTGGTTTTTTTATTAAAAAATACAGAATTACTTACCTTATTATTTTATTTATTGTGCTCTTTGGTATGTATTCTCTGTTTTCTTTACCAAGAGAAGCATCTCCTGAGGTAAAAATTCCTTTTGCTGTTGTTACAACATTTTATCCTGGAAGCACACCAACAGACGTTGAAGAGCTCATCACGAACAAGATAGAAGATAAAATTAGTAATTTAGATAACTTAAAAAGATATACCTCAACTTCAAGAGGAGGTCTTTCTTCTATCTTTATAGAGTTTTCCGCTGAAGCTGATTTGAAAGATAGTATACAAAAATTAAAAGATGTTGTAGAACAAGCAAAAGCAAGCTTGCCTAATGAAGCAAAAACACCTCAAGTCACAGAACTCAGAATTTCTGATATGCCCATAGTAACATATAGTTTAGTAGATGAGGCTAGTTTAACTGTTTTAAAAAATTATGCCGATATTATTAAAGACGCAATTGAAGGTATCAATCAAGTTTCTAAAGTAGTTATCGTGGGAGGATTAGAAAGAGAAATTCAAATTATTGTCAATCAAACAAAGCTTGCTAACTTTAAGTTATCTTTATCTCAAGTTGTCTTTGCTATTCAAAAAACAAATTTTAATCTTCCTGCGGGCAATATAGAAAATGATGGATTAAATTATAATGTAAGGATACAGGGTAAATTTGAAGAGATAAACGATTTAACCAATATCGTAATCGCAAACTCAAAAGGAATTCCAATATATTTAAGAGATATAGCAACCATAGTAGATACACACAAAGAACAGGAATCTGAAAGTAGAATAGGATTTTCCAACACTATCTCTCAAAACACTATATCATTACACGTTTATAAGAAAACAGGAGGAAACATTATTAATATTATTGAACAAGCTGACAAAGCTATTGCAAAATTACAAAAAGGAAATCCTTTTCTTCAAAATATTCAAATCGAGAAAACAAATGATAATTCTTGGTTTATAAAAGACAGCTTGAATAGATTGGGTATAAGTGGATTACAAACAATGGCTTTAATTGTGGTTCTTCTTTTATTAGTACTGGGCTTCAAGGAAAGTTTAATTACAGGCCTTTCTGTACCGTTAGCCTTTCTCATGGCTTTCATTTTTTTAAACATAAACGGAGAAAGTCTAAACTCTATCGTTTTATACTCTTTAATTATTTCTCTCGGTTTAATGGTTGATAATTCTATTATTATAATGGAAGGTATCAATGAATATAGAACAAAATATCAAAAAAGTCCTATTGAAGCCTCACTTCTTTCTGTTTGGAACTTCAAATGGGCTATTATATCTGGGACCATGACAACGGTAGCTGCTTTCCTACCCATGTTACTTGTTTCTGGAATATTAGGAGAATTCTTATCTTTTATACCAATAACAATATCAGCTACTTTAATTTCTTCACTTTTTGTTGCTTTAATAATTATTCCCACTTTATCTTCTAGATTTACCAAAAAATCAATCAAAGAAAAAACCTATGGCTTTAGCTGTAATATTGTATCAAAAATAGCAACAAAGTATAGGAGAATGATGAAAAACATTCTAGAAAACAAAAAAAAGAGGAGGCTTATTATCGGACTCTCTTGGCTTTGCTTTATAATCGCAATCCTTGTTCCAGCTTCTGGACTAATGAAAGTAGAAATGTTTTCTTCTACAGACTTTGATAGTTTTTTGGTTAATATCAAATTACCATCTGGATCATCTATAGATACTACCAAACAAGTAGTTTTAGAGGTAGAAGAAATAATTGCTCAAATACCAGAGCTTAAAAGCTATGTCACAACTATTGGTTCTGGTATGTCGTTTACTTCTTTTGAAGGAGGCAGTTCAGGATCACATTTAGCAAATATCTCAATAAACTTGATTACCTCAAAAGAAAGAAAAAAGAAAAGCTTTGAAATAGCAGAGGAATTAAGACCAAAATTAAAAAATATAAAAGGAGCAAGGGCTAATTTAGAAGAAGCTCAAGCAGGTCCTCCGAGTGGAGCTGTAATTGAAATAAGAATTTTTGGAAAAGACTTACAAGAACTCATAGCATTTGCTAAAGAAACAGAAGAAGTCTTGGAAAATATTCCAGACACTTTAAACGTCAAAGATAGTATTGAAGAATCAACTTTTGATTTTACTTTCAAGATTAATAAGCAGAAAGCAAATTATTATGGGTTAGATGTAGTTTCTGTCGCTTCAACCATCAGAAACGCTCTTTATGGAGTCAAATCTTCTTCTTTAACTTTAGATAACGAAGATATTGATATAACAGTAAAATATGCAAGTAGTAGTTTCAATAATATTGATGATTTAAAAAATCTTCTTATTGCAACGATGACGGGAGACAATATTCCTTTGAGAGAAATATCAACTCTCTCTTTGGAACCATCTCTTTTAAATATTAGTCATAGAGACGGAGAAAAAATAGTTTCTATTTCTTCTGATATAACAAAACAAGGAAATATTAAAAAGATATTATCATCTTTTGATGAAAAAAAGCCTCCTTTACCAAATGGAATAAAAATGGAAATAGGAGGAGAGGTAGAGGATATAGCACAATCATATAAGGAAATGTTTCTTTCTATGATCTTAGCTGTTATTTTAATAGGATTTATTTTAGTCTTACAATTTAATTCTTTTAAACAACCCTTAATTATTCTTTTCTCTTTGCCCTTAGCTATAATAGGGGTAATTATTGGATTAAATATTTTAAGAATGCCTTTCTCTTTCCCCGTATTTTTAGGAATTGTTTCTTTGGCTGGTATTGCCGTTAATGATGCAATTGTTTTAATAGATAGAGTAAATAAAAATACTAAATACGGGATGCCTCAAATTGAAGCTCTCGTTGAAGCAGGCTCTGCAAGAATGCAACCAATCTTTTTAACTTCTTTAACTACTATTTTTGGAGTATTACCTTTAGTATTTGCAGATGAACTATGGAGAGGTTTTAGTGTTACCTTGATCTTCGGACTTATTTCTTCAACCGTCTTAACTCTTGTTATTATTCCTATTCTTTATAATGCTTTAAATAAAACAGATAAAATTACGCCCTGACAATGAAACGTACTATTTAGTTTTAGTAAATCTTTTTTTATAATCCTCACACACTACCTTGTTCTTTTACTTTTTGAGTGGCCTCTTTTACCTGGCCTTCATCTCCTAAATAATAATATTTTACTAA
>CAYVCP010000013.1:0-11746 GCA_964450565.1 uncultured Candidatus Saccharibacteria bacterium
TTTGGTATTTTAGCTATTTTAAATTTTCAAAAAGAAACTAGTTTAAACAATGATTCAACCCAGCTTTTAAGCGACTTAAGGCTAGTTAGACAGAAGACCTTATCTTCTGTAGAAAATAGTCAATGGGGTATTTATTTTGACACTAACTTTTATATTATTTTTCAGGGATCTGATTACTTAAGTAGGGATATTAACTTTGACGAAGAGAGAAAACTTTCTAAAGAAGTTGAGTTTTTCAATCTTTCAGAACAAGAAATTGTTTTCAATCGTTTAACAGGTACAACCAATATTGAAACACAAATCTTTTTAAGGTTAAGGGATGATTTAACAAAAATTAAGACTATTTTTGTTTCAGAATCGGGGCAAATTGATACTTTAAATATGTCTGCTTCTGATTTAGATAGAGATAAGGATTCTCGGCATGTTCATTTAAATTATAGTCGTTTAATTGATACTGAAACAGAGAAGATAATTCTGACTTTTGATAATGGTTTTATGGAAGAAATAAGTATTTTTGATTACTTAAATGAGGGAGAATTCTTTTGGGAAAAAACTATAGAGATTGAGGGAGAGGATCAAGTCGTAAATATTCGCACCCATAGATTAAATAATCCTGATACTCAATTTTGTTTTCATTTAGATAGAAGGTTTAATAATAAAGGACTAAACATTGATTTAAGTGGTGATTTGTTCGTAACTCCTAATTTGATAAGGTATGAAGCTAGTGGAGCAACTTTGCTCGGCAATTCTAGCTTTGTTTCTTCTTTAATATGGCAATAAAAAAACAAAAAGGAGCCAGTCTGATTGAACTTATTATTGTAATAGCTTTGATAACTACTGTTTTTGCCTATCTTTTGGTGATTATTAATTTTTCTTTAAAAAAGGCATATCAACAAGAATCTTTTGACAGAGCAACTTTTTTAGCCCAAGGTTTGATGGATAAAGTCCGTAATTTCAGAGACAATACCGAGTGGTTTTCTGGTGGACTAGGTTCTTTAATAGAAAACACTGATTATTATTATGAAAATGGAAGTTTCTTTTTAGGAACAAAAGCAGAAAACGGTTTTATAAAAGCTATAGTTTTTGAAGATATTTATAGAGATGCAAACGATAACATTGTTGATACAGGGGGAGTTTTAGATGAAAACAGCAAAAAGGTCAGAACAACTGTTTGGTGGGAGGTTAAGGGTGAAACTCATCAGATAGAGTTTATAAGTTTATTTACTAATTGGAGATGAACAATAAAGGATTTTCTTTAATTGAAATGTTATTATATTTAGGTATTTTTGTTATTCTTTTTGCTCTTATTATTTCTTTTGTTACATGGGTTTATAAAATTAATATTAGGTCAACAATCAAGAGAGAACTTTCAAGTGATATTAGGAATGTAATGGATATTATTGGAAGAGAAATTAGACAAGCAGAGTCTATTTATAGTCCATTGACGAGTTTAAGTCAGCTTTCTTTAAAAACTAATTATTATCTTCCAGTGGATGAACCCTTTTCTTATATTGACTTCTTTGTTTGCGGAGATCAGATTTGCTTTAAGAAAGAAAATCAAGATCCTGTGTCTTTAATATCAGAGAAAACAACATTGAAAGAATTAAGTTTTAAAATAACTGATTTCAATGCTGTAACGATTTATCTCTCTTTGGAAAGGAAAGATCCGTTTGGCTTGTTCTCACCTCAACCCCTAAGCCAAGCTACTTCTACTTTTTCTTTAAGATCTTATGTTAAATAAACAATATAACAATAAAGGTTTTATCGCTATCTTGGTTTCTTTTTTAATTTTATTAATCATGCTTTCTATTGGAGTAGCTTCATCTAAATTGATTATTAATCAAACAAAGGCATTTAATAGTTTTTTTAACTCTCAACAATCTTATTTCATGGCAGAATCTGGTATTGAGGACGCTCTTCTAAGAATAAGAAGGTCTATGTCTTTTTCTTTTTCTTATAATTTAGTATTAGAAAACGTTTCTACCTCTATTAATATTTCTGAAATTATAGGAGGAGCTAGCACTATTAAAAGCATAGGGAACAGTCAGGATAATTTTAGACAGCTTGAAGTTGTGAATAGTTTGGGAGGAGACGAAGTTCAATTCTTTTTTGGTGCCCAAGTAGGAGACGGAGGATTGGTAATGGCAAACAATAGTAAGATTGTTGGCAATGTTTTTTCTAATGGAGATGCTGTTGGTACAGGATTAATTTCAGGGAGTATTCAGGTAGCTAAAAGTGGAAATAGATTAGAAAATATAACAGTTGGGGGCGATGCAAGAGTTCATACATGCCAAGGCGCAAATATAACAGGAGCTCTTTATGCTACTGTTCCAGGAGATTGTTCGTCTGATGGTGGATCATTTTCTCTACCGAGTGAAATTAGTCCTCAACCATTCCCTATTTCAGATGAGCAAATTTTAGGATGGAAAGAAGATTTAACAGAAGGAGATATTTATGTAGGAGATTATACTGTCTCTGGTTTTGATAGTTTTGGTCCTTTAAAAATTGAGGGAAATTTGGTTTTAGAAAATTCAGCTCACCTTGAATTGCAAGGGAATGTTTGGATTACAGGGGATATTATAATGAATAATTCTACTACTGTTTCTCTCAGCGATGATTATGGTTCTTGCAGTGGTATTTTAATGGCTGATGGTATAATAAATATTAAGAATAATACTATCTTGAGAGGCAATTCTTTTTCCTCAAGTTATCTATTGGTTTTAACAACGAGCTCAGCAAATCCTGCTATATATATTAAAAATAATGCTGAAGCGGGAGTATTTTTTGCGAGCAATGGGTTTATCGAAGTAAGCAATAATGTTGCTTTAAAAGAAATTACAGCCTATGGATTAACTTTAAGTAATAATGTTTTGATTGAATATGATATTGGATTGGCAAACTTGTTTTTTACTGGAGGCCCTTCAAGTGGATGGAAAATTGAGTCTTGGCGAGAGTCTTTTTGAATGTTAAAATAAATTATGGTTTTTTGTAAAAATAATTTAGAATTTTTTGGGCTAGACATATCTGACCTATCCTTGAAGATAGTGGGAGTAAGAAAAAAGAAGAATATTACTTCTTTAGTTTTTCTCGGAGCATGGAGTATTCCTTCTGGTATTATTACCAAAGGAGAAATAAACAATGAAAATAAATTAGTTGAGGTTATCAAGCAAGGACTAGGTAAGGTATCAGGAGAAAAAATCAATACAAAGTATGTAGGTGTTTCTTTGCCAGAAGAAAAATCTTTTTTAGATGTTTTTCAGATTCCTATTTTGCCAGAAGAGGAAATAGAAAATGTTATTAGGCAGGAAGCAGAAAATAATATCCCCTTTCCTTTAAACGAAGTTTACTTTGATTTTGAGAGGTTGGGTCAGCAAGATAAAAAACTTGAATATCAAGAGGTTTTTTCTGTTGCTTGTTCTAAAAAGATAGTTGATTCTTACGAAAGAGTATTAAAAAGGGTTGGATTAAAACCCTTATTCATGGAGGTAGAATCTTTGGCTGTTGCTAGATCAATAATGAAGTATGGCGTGTTGTCGGATCCGGTTTTGATTATAGATTTTGGAGAAAATAGGACAAGTTTCATTATTTTTGCTGGAAGACATGTTAGGTTTACTTCTACTATTTCTGTTTCAGCGAGACAATTAACGAGGAGTATTGCGAATGATCTAAAAATTGATTTTAGAAAAGCTGAAACAATGAAGAGAGAACAGGGATTGTATGGTGATAAAAAAGTTTTTGAATCTATGACACCTCTTCTTGCTAATTTGGCTCAACAGATTAAAAGTCATTTAAATTATTACCATTCGCATAGGCCCAAGGAAACTCCGCCTTACTTAAAGAAAAAGATAGACAAGATTTTACTTTGTGGAGGAGGTTCAAATTTAAAAGGTTTGGGTGAATTTTTGACATCAGAATTAAAAATAGATGTTTCCTGTGGTGATGCTTTTGTTAATATTCAAAATCAGAAAATTAGTATATCAAAAGGTCAATCCCTTGGTTTTTCAACAGCCATAGGTCTTGCTTTAAGGAAAAATGGCAATTAATTTAATTTCAGAAAATCAAAAAAAGGAATTAGAAAAAGAAAGAACACAAAGCCAAGTTTTAACACTGTTTGTTTTTCTTGCTTTTTGTTCAGTTATTTTTGTTTTTATTCTTTTGTCATTACATTATTATGTTTCAGCAAAGAATGTTGCTTTGAGTGATCTTGTCTTAGAAAAGAATCAAGAGTTACAAAGCGTAAGACTGAAAGAATCAGAAGAGATTATAAAAGAAGCCAATCAAGACCTTTCACAAGTTGCTATTATCTCTAGGGAACAAATTTTAATTAGTAATTTTTTAAAAAAGATATCTGACTTAACACCTCTTTCTGTTTATCTTACTGATATAGATTGCACGAAGAAACAAAGGCAAATAGAAGATTCCAAGGGAGAAAAACAAATAGAATTATTCTTAGAAATTAAAATTACAGGCATAGCGCAAACAAGAGAGTCCCTTTATAATTTTAGAAGTATTCTTTTAAAAGAGCACAGCTTTTCTGCCATTTATTTTTCTCCTCCTTCTTGGGCAAAAGCAGAGAATGCTGAATTTTCTTTATCATTAGACTTTTTATTATGATGTCATCAAGAAAAAAATTATTATTTACTATTTTTCTTTTTTCATCAGGTTTATCTTTGCTGGCTTTTTTTGCTATTAAACCTCTTGTTGTTAATATTAGAAAGAATGCTGAAAGTTTAACTTGGCAAAGATCTATTCTAAAGCTTTTAGATGATCAGATTGCTAATGTGGCAAGTTTTAAACAAAACTATCAAATTTTTCAACCTATTTTAGAAAAACTTAATCAAGGTTTTATTAGCCAAGAAGCTCCAATCAGATTTATTCAATTTTTAGAGAAAGAGGCCCAAAAGAACAATATTATAGTAAATGTTTTACCACTGTCTTCTTTAAAGAAAGAAAGTGATTTCTTGAGTTTAGATTTTGAGATTTTAACAGCAGGCTCTTTTTTGGGTTGTGCTAGATTTCTTGCTGCGCTTGAATTAAGTCCTTGGTTTTTTGAGATATCTGATTTCAGAATAGAAAGGATTGGTAGAAAAAGTAGATGGCAAAACCAGTTTGAAGAATTAAAAGAAGGCGATGTAATTTCTAGTATTTCTTTAAAAGCGTTTACAAAAAAGAACAATGAATAAAAAGTTAAAAACAATTATAGAAAAGATTAGATTGAATATGATTTTTGTGTTATTGATCTTTTTATTGATAGACTTAATGATAGGAGGTATTTTGTTTTGGTACTATGGTTTTTACGGTATCAACAAAGATTTACAAGTCACACCTCCCTTAGTTCTAAATCAATCTTCATTGGATGAGTTCAGCTCACGATACAGCATAAGAGAGATAGAATACAATAAAGCCTTATATAAGAAGTATAATAATTGTTTTTTGAATGTCTTTTATGTTTCAGAATAAGACTTTTTATTGACCAAAGAGTCTTTTTTTATTATAGTATGAACATTGTCCCCGTAGCTCAATCGGATAGAGCGATTGCCTTCTAAGCAGTAGGTTGCAGGTTCGAGTCCTGCCGGGGACACACGTATTATGGTGGTCGTAGTGTAACGGTTAACACTGCTCCCTGTGGAGGAGCCAAAGGGGGTTCAAATCCCCTCGACCACCCCAAACGGTATTCTAATATAACCGAGTTCGGTTGATTAGATATTATTGCAAGAATCTCGGCAAATTGCCGAGATTTTTGTGTTTTAAGGGTAACTTTGGATTTTGATTTGCCAGTTACGAATGGGGTAAATTCTACAGCCAATTCGGTTATGATCCTTAGATTGGTAATCTCTTTGTATTTCTTGGTAAAAACCATATCTTCGGCTTACATCAGTCCTCTTGTAATCGGTGTTGGTATTACGGTTTGGATTTTTTTGTTGGCCACCTCAAGCTTCTTCCAGTAAGGGTCAAGGTATAGCACCGTTAAAATTTTTCAGAAGTGTGTAAAAAGACCATTTCTTAGTTTTGGAACATTATTCTCCTATTGCTGAGATACGGAAAATATAATCAACAGCTATTTAGTAAATGGCTATAAAAAGCCCCTGTTTCAGGGGAGAAACAGGTACTTGACTTTACTATATCACTAGAGTAATATAGTAAGCAATGTTACTATATCACTTAAAAGGTATATAAAATATATGGAAGAAACACTTAAATACGTGCAAAATCAACTCGTTCAAGCTCCTTTTCGGCTACAGTCTTATGTACAAGACGAGCAAGGTAAAAAATATCCTCAAAGAAATATTTATATTAAAGTTGATAAATATTTAAAGGATTTTTTGTATAAGCCAGAAGCTCAAGATCGCTGGATAATTATTCCCGGTCTACGTGGTGTTGGTAAAACTACGATTCTTGCTCAGTTGTTTCTTAATCACTACCAAGAGGTTGGCCAACAGAGGATGCTTTATATTTCACTAGATGAGGTGGTAAATGTTCTCGGTCTATCTCTGAAGGATGTGCTATCTGCTTATGAAGAAATAATAGGTGAAAGTTTTGAAAAACTTACCAAGCCACTATTTATTTTTATTGACGAAGCCCAATACGACCCAAGATGGGCATCTGTACTAAAAACCGTTTATGACAGATCAAATAAAGTTTTTGTAGTTTGCAGTGGTTCTTCTGCCATTTCTTTACAAACAAATCCTGATGTTATCCGCCGAGCAATTTTTGAGAAATTATTCCCAACGAGCTTTTGCGAATTCTTGATGATTAAAGATAGTAAATATCCAATCACTGGATTAAAGAAAAATCTTAAAGATGCTTTATTTGCATCAGACTCGGCAAAAGAAGCCTACGACAAATTAAAAAATTTTGAACAATCAGTACTTAGATTTTGGTCGCAGGTAGATCACTATTATATCGATGAGTACTTAAAAATTGGTACGCTTCCATTCGCCATTAGGATTAAAGATGAGGCTCGGGTTTATCAAACTATAACTTTGTTGCTCGATAAGGTTATTAATCAAGACGTACAAAATCTTGGTCGCTTTGATCAAAAAACTATTGGTTATATTAAAAGAATTTTATTTCTTCTTGCCGAGTCTGAAATTTTGAGCGTGCAAAATTTAGCCAAAACGCTTGAGACCAGCGTTAATACAATTTCAAGTATTCTTGAAGTATTGGAACACGCCGAACTATTAATAAGGGTCATGCCGCACGGTTCTAATACAAAAAAAGTAAGAAAGCCGTCTAAGTATCAGTTTATGTCGTCAGCCATGCGATCGGCTTTTCTGTCGGTTGCTGGTAATCCACAGATTTTTGCTCAGCAGAAGGGCAGGTTAATGGAAGATATCGTTGCTATGACTTTATATCGTGAGTTTGTGGCCAGTAGTCGAGGTGCCTTGAACCACGATAGTTCAAAGGGTGGTGCTGATTTTATTCTAACTATTGCGGAAAAAAATATAATTCCGATTGAAGTGGGTATGGGCGAAAAACTTGGCACACAGGTCAGAAGTACTATGAAAAAAGTTGGCTCTGTCAAATATGGTGTAATAGTTTGCCGAAACTCCCTGACTCTCTTAGAAAATGCCAATATTATTAAGGTGCCACTAGATTACTTCCTACTGATCTAATATTTTTCTTATAATAGAATAACTAGAGTTTTTTAGTTAAAAAAATCATATCCTTTTAATTGCTTAACTAAAAAATATGACTAAAAGAAATCATTTTATAAGAGGTTGAAGCTTTAAGATTTTTCTCCTAAGACAATTTTTAAATTCTTTTCCTTTCCTTTCCTTAATATTTTTAAAGGAAGTTTTTCTCCTATGCTACATTCCTTAATAATGTCATGGATACTTTTTTCTGTTGTAATTTCTGTATTATTTAAGTTTAGAATAATATCTGTTTCTTTGAGCCCTGATTTTGAAGCAGGGGAATGAGGAATAATGGCATGCTTGATATTTCTTTGCGTAATATCTGGTTCTGATATAATAAGAGCTCCTTTTTTCACAGGCAGATTTAGTTCTTCTTTTATTTCTTCTGTAATCGACATATACCTAAAGCCTAAATAAGGTTCTCTTATCTTTCCGTACTTCTTAAAATCTTGAAGATCTTTTTTGGCATTATTGATTGGCAAAGCAAATCCGATGTTTTCAGCCCCAAAGACCATGGCAGCATTAATACCAATAGCCTTTCCCTTTGTGTTAATCAAGGGTCCTCCAGAGTTTCCGGGGTTAATAGCAGCATCGGTTTGGATTAGTCCCCTTAATGAGGCTTGCTTTTGAGATAATTCATTTTGTGCTTCTATTTCTCTTGAAAGTCCAGAGATAACACCAGTGGAAACGGTATTTTTAAAAAGTCCCAAAGCATTTCCTATAGCAATAACTTCTTCTCCTAGTTCTAGTTTTAATGAATTTCCGAGTTCTATTGCAGGCAAGTTTTTTTTATTGATTTTTAAAATAGCAATGTCATTTATTCTATCAACAGCCAAGATTTTTGGTTTTATTTTTTCACCATCTTGTAATATAACAAGATACTCTGCTTTTTTATCTTCCACAACATGCCTATTTGTTAAGACAATACCATTTTTTTCAACAATAAAACCACTACCTCCACTTACTTTTATTTTAGAAAAAGATTTAAGGCCTTTACTCATTACTATATTGACTACAGAGGGCAATGCTTTTTTTACAGCTTTTGTTATTGATGACATAATTTATTTTAACATATATTTTTTATTGAAAGTAGGGGATAATTTTGTTATATTCATCTTGTAAGCCCCTGTAGTTCAATGGATAGAACAAGAGACTCCTAAGCTCTAGATATAGGTCCGATTCCTATCAGGGGCACATAGGGCCCATAGCTCAGCTGGCAGAGTGCTTCTATGGCATAGAAGAGGTCGCGAGTTCAAATCTCGCTGGGTCCACTTTAATTTTGGAGGAATGGCAGAAAGGCTATTGCGCGTCTCTCGAAAAGACGTGGGATTTTCCCTTGCAGGTTCGAGTCCTGCTTCCTCCGCTTTATTGAAATAACAGAAGAAATAAGGTATTATGGCAAATATGGAAAAGAAAATAGACAAGAAAAGACCTCCCGTTGTTGTTGTTTTGGGACATGTTGATCATGGAAAAAGTTCTCTTTTAGAAGCAATAAGAGAGGATTTTGTAATAACAAAAAAGGAATCTGGAGGTATCACTCAACACATAGGAGCTTATGAAATTGAAAAGGGTAAACATAAAATTACTTTTATTGATACTCCAGGGCACGAAGCTTTTTCTGCTATGAGACAACGAGGAGCTCATGTGGCTGATATCGCTATTTTAGTTATTGACGCTGGAGAAGGAGTCAAAGAACAAACAAAAGAAGCAATAAAGTTTATTCAAAAAGCAGACATCCCAATGATTGTGGCCTTTAACAAAATGGATAAACCAGGATCTGATCCAGAAAAAATAAAACCTCAATTATCAAAAGAGGATGTTCTTGTAGAATCTTATGGAGGCAAAGTGCCTTCTGTTAATGTTTCTGCTAAAGAAAAACAGGGAATAGAGGAATTATTAGAAACTATCCTTTTGGTAGCTGAAATGGAAGAATTAAAGAATGACTTTTCTTGTTTAGAGGGAACGGTTATTGAAAGTTCTCTGGATCCTCAAAGAGGGGTTTTTGCAACACTTCTTGTAGGAAAAGGTGTTTTGAAACCAGGAGATATTATAGCTACAAGGAATTCTTTTGCCAAAGTCAAAGATATTTGTAATTTTAAGGGCAACAAGATAGACAAAGCTGTTCCTTCTCAACCAGTAATTGTTCTAGGGTTTATAAAACCTCCTGAGGTGGGAGGAATATTTAAGCAGTATAACACAGAAAAGGAAGCAGAAGAGTATGTAAAAGAGAAAGAAGAACATCTTCCCTTGAATCAAGTTTTAGAAGTCAAAGAGGGTAAAAAAGTTTTAAATATTATTTTGAAAACAGATGTTTTGGGATCTAAAGAAGTTATAGAAGGTATCTTAAAAAATATCCCCCAAGAAAAGGTTATTTTAAGAATCCTAAAGTCAGAAGTCGGAGATATTACAATGGCTGATACCCAGCTCGCTGAGTCAGGGGCAAGTAAGATATTTGGTTTTAGGGTTAAAGCAGATGAAAAAGCAAAAATAGTTTCTAAACAAAAAGAAATAAAAATAAATATCTTTAATGTTATTTATGAATTAATTCAAGAGGTTAGGAAAGCAATGACTAATATTTTAGAGCCAGAAATTAAGAGAGTTGAAATAGGAAGAATCAAGATAACCCATCTTTTTAAATCAGGAAAACAACAAATTATTGGAGGAAAAGTTTTAGAAGGAGAAATTACAAGAAATGTAAAATCAGAAATTCAAAGAGAAGAGATTATTGTGGGTCAAGGTAGAATTAAAGGTTTACAGAAAGATAAACAAGATTTAGGGAAGGCTACGAAAGGCCAGCAAATAGGGCTTATGTTTGAGTCAGAGATTCAGATTGTAGAAAATGATATTTTGTTGGTATTTAGAGAAGACAAGACAAAAAGTACATTATAATGTCAGAAAGAGTTAAAAAAATTAATGAAGTAATCAAAAAAGAATTAAGCTTGCTTATTTCAAAAGAGGTTGATTTTCAGTCAGAGGTAATAGCAACAGTTACCAATGTAGAAACATCAAAAGATTTATGTCAAGCCAAAATATTTGTATCTGTTTTTCCAACAGAAAGATTAGTTTTTGTCTTGAAAATATTAAATAAAAATGCTTATATTTTACATAAAGCATTAAACAAGAAAATGTTTATTAGACGCATACCAAAATTAATTTTTCAAGAGGAAAAAAGAGGGCAACAAGGATTAAGGATTAATCAAATCTTAGATCAGTTATAATGAAAGAATAATGGCCTGGTAGCCAAATGGCTAAGGCAACGGTTTGCAAAACCGTTATACGTGGGTTCGATTCCCACCCAGGCCTATTATGCCCAGGTGGTGGAACTGGTATACACGAGAGACTTAAAATCTCTTGAGAGAAATCTCATGCGGGTTCAAATCCCGCCTTGGGCACAATATTATAAAACAAAAACCCCTTATTAGGGGCTTTGTTTTTTAATTTTCCAATATTTCTAATACTGCTATCTTTGCGCCGAAATCTACAGCTTGCTCTTTAGAGGCGAACCAAATATCAACATGGTAATCTCCTTTTCTACTATTCATCCTGTCATCAACTTCAAATATTTTGTCTCCAAAAAGTTCTGGAATTCTTACTTTAGTACCGAAAGGCAAAAGATTATTAGCTATAATTCCTTCCCTTACTGTTTTGTTAGAAGCTGTAATAAAAGGAGTATCATCAGTTTGTTCGACGGTAGAAGAATAAGCTGTTACCATAACTTTTATAGTTTTTGATACTTGAGGTGATGGCAATGAAGCTATAGGAAGTAAAATACCTCTTTCTATAACCTGCAAATTCTTTACTTGATCAAATATTGTATCGTCTTCTGCTAATACCTTTAAACTTAAGGCATAAACGCTTGAGATAGCAATAGTTATGATTGCTATTGGTAAAAATGATTTTCTTTTTGATATCATATATTATATATCATAACACGCTTTCTTCCGAAAGTCAATGGTTTTATGAGCGGGTGAGCGGATTCGAACCGCCGTTATTTGATTGGCAACCAAATGTAATAACCATTATACGACACCCGCTTGACATGTGCCGTGGGTCGGTAACGCTCCGACCACCCCTTCTTTTTCAGAGAAGTGCTCTACTTCTGAGCTACC
>CAYVCP010000014.1:0-11212 GCA_964450565.1 uncultured Candidatus Saccharibacteria bacterium
AAAAATCATCTATCTTCATTGATAGTCTTTCTTTATCTTCTCTTTTTGCTCCAGTGTTTATTAGCATTAAAATATCTTGTGCTTCAGCATCCTCTTTTCTTAGGTAATGGCTATCATTTGTGGCTATAAGGGGGATTTTAAGTTTTTTAGAAAAATCAATCAAGACTTTGTTAACTTTTTTTTGTCCTTCTATATTGGGATGTTGTTGTATTTCTAAATAAAAATTATCTTTGAATATTCTTTGATATTTCTTTGCAGTTTCAGCTGCTTGTTCTAATTTATTGCTTAAAATTAATCTTGGTATCTTTCCTTGGATACAGGCCGATGAAGCTATTAATCCCTCAGAATATTTCTCTAAAATATCTTCATCAATTCTTGGCTTATAATAAAAGCCCTCAAGATGGGCTTTTGTAATCAATTTAACTAAATTTTGATACCCTACTTCGTTTTGAGCTAATAAAACTAAATGATGTCTTTTATCATCAATATTAGGTCTTTTTTGGTTCAATGTATCAAGAGCAACATATACCTCACTACCTATAATAGGTTTTATGTTTTTTTCTTTTGCTTTTTGGTAAAATTCTACAGCTCCATACAAAACACCGTGATCTGTTAAGGCAATAGACTCCATACCTAATTCTTTCGTATAATCTAAAAGCTCATCGATTTTAGGTAAACCGTCGAGCAGAGAATAATGACTATGGACATGTAAGTGGACAAATTTCATTTTATGAGTTCTTTATAACGTGCTCCTTGCTCATTAAATTTTCCTTTGATTTGTGAATCTTTTAAAACCAATGTTTCACTGATTTTAGCCTCTTTCAAGTTTACATCTCTTCCAACAAAGACCTTAAGCATATCTAAAGATCCTTCAATGATTGCGTTTTCAGCATCAAGGGTTCCTGAAATCATAGATTCTCTCAAATAGACGTCTCCCTTAATAATCATGCCAACGTGAAAGGCATCGTTTACCCTTATATTCTTTAAAATAACATCGTTTTTAACATCTACTTTAGCCAAAGAAAGAAATCCTGTTAATGTCAATCCTTCAAAGTTTAAAGATCCTGCTGTTTTTGCTCCCACTAAATTTACCACTCCTTTAACATTTGCTGATTCTAAAGAAATATTTCCCTTGATGTTTGCCAAACCACAATAAAAAGAATCTTTAATAGAAGCTCTTTTTAAATTGACATTTCCCTCAATTGAGGTTTTCTCTAAGAAAATAGAACCTAAAACAACAGCATCTTCAAGGTTTAAGCCTGTGTCTAATTCTCTTTCTTGTAGAATAAGAAATGGTAGAATTTTTCCTTGAAAGTTTATTTCTCTTTCTTCTAAAGAAGCGATTCTAATTTCTGTTTCTATTTCTCCTTGAGTTAGAACTTGGTTTATAGTTTCCATGATTTTTGTTAATATTAAATCATCTTAAACTATTTTACAAAATATGGCAAAGATTATAATTGGTATAGATGAAGTGGGTAGAGGGGCATTGTGTGGTCCGGTAGTAGCTTGTGCTTTATACACAACGCTAGGGGAGATGAATATCACAGACTCAAAAAAGATGAGTCAAAAAAGAAGAAATGCAATATTTTCTTTTTTACAAAAAAGTAATAAATGCGAATGGGCAATTGGTAGGGTATCAGAAAAGATAATTGATGAAATTAATATTTTAAACGCTACTAAAATGGCCATGCAAAAAGCAGTTTTTAGTTTGGAAAAAAAGATTGGAGTAGTAGACCTATTGTTAATAGATGGTAATTTTGGTATTGAAAGTCGTATTAATCAAAAATCTATTATTAGGGGAGATGAAATGATTTTTCAAATTAAGCTTGCTTCTATTATAGCCAAAGTATCAAGGGATAAAATAATGATGAACTATCATCAGCAATACCCCAAGTATTCTTTTGATCGCAATAAGGGTTATGGAACATTTTTTCATCGCAGTATGTTATCAAAAATTGGCCCTTGTAAAATACATAGAAATAGTTTTGCTCCGTTAAAATACTTGCAAAAGTAATCTTTTTTTGGTATTTTAAGTAATATGGCAGTTCCAAAACAAAGAACAACTAAATCAAGGAGAGACAGAAGAAGACAGCATATTTTTTTAACTGCGCCCGCTTTGACTGTTTGCCCTAAGTGTAAAAAACCTGTAAGGCCACATACTGTTTGTCATCACTGTGGTTTTTATAAAGGGAAAGAAGTGATTAATGTTATGGCTAAATTAGAGAAAAAAGAGAGAAAGAAAAGAGAGAAAGAAATAAAAGACACAGAACAAAAAGAGGAAAAACCAACGAACTTAGAGGAATTATCAAAAAAGAAATTTTAAAAATATATGGCTTCACGTCATCTAGCTCGTTCAATAGTATTACAGTCTTTATTTGAATGGGATTTCTATGGCAAAAAACCAGACTTAAAAAAAGTGATAGAAAGGAATATTAATTTTTTTGGAAGCGGTTTTGATGAACAAGATTTTGTAAGGAGTTTGTCAGAAGGGACAAAAGAAAATATAGAAAGATTAGATAAAATTATTAAAAGTTCTGCTCCTGAGCGTCCAATAGAACAATTAAGTATTATAGATAGAAATGTTTTAAGGATTGGTTTATATGAGCTATTATACGAAGACGAAAAAGAAGTACCACCAAAAGTGGCTATTAACGAAGCTATTGAATTAGGTAAGAATTTTGGAGGGCCTAGTTCTGGTAAGTTTATAAACGGTGTTCTGGGAACTGTTTATAAAGAAATAAAAGAAGATAAAAATGAAGGATAAATTTAAAGAGTTAGAAAAAAAACTTAATATTGAATTTTGTAACAAAGACTTATTAGTGCAAGCTTTTTGCCATAGGTCTTATCTTAACGAAAATAGTGATATAAAGATAGAAAACAATGAAAGATTAGAGTTTTTGGGGGACGCTGTTTTAGAACTCATTGTAACAGAATATTTATATAAAAATTACAATAACCCAGAAGGTGAAATGACTAATTGGAGAGCAGCTTTAGTAAACTCTCAGAGTTTATCAAGTATTTCTTCGGAACTAGGATTTGATGATTATTTACTTCTTTCCAAAGGAGAAGCAAAAGATACTGGAAAAGCAAGGCAGTTTATTTTAGCAAATACCTTTGAGTCATTTTTAGGAAGTTTATACCTTGATCAAGGTTTTGAAAAATGTAGGGAATTTGTGACGAAACATTTAATTAAAGAATTACCTAAGATTTTAGAAGACGGCTCCTATAAGGATGCTAAGAGTTCATTCCAGGAAAAGGCACAGGAAAAGGTAGGCATAACACCAATATATAAAGTAGTGAAAGAATGGGGCCCAGATCATGAAAAAACTTTTATCTTAGGTGTTTTCTTGGATCAAGAACTTGTAGCAGAAGGGGAGGGCTCTTCTAAACAAGAAGCCGAAGAAAAAGCAGCAGAAAAGGCCTTAGAAGTAAAAAATTGGAAATAATAATATATGTTAAAGATAAGATTTCTTAAAATAGGAAAAAAGAATCAACCATTTTTTAGAATTGTTGTTACTGAAAAAGAGAATGCTCCAAAGGGTGGAAAGTTTATAGAGATAGTCGGCTATTTTAATCCTTTCACAAAGGAAAAAGAAATTAAAAAAGATAGGGTTGAATATTGGCTTTCTGTAGGAGCCCAACCTTCAGCAAGGGTGCATAATCTTCTTATTGAAGAAAAGATTATAAAAGGGGAAAAAATAGCTGTTCACGCGAAAAAGAAGAAAGGAAAAGAGACAGAGCCAAAAGAAGTGAAAGAAGAGAAGGAAAAAACAGAGAGTAAAAAGACAGAAGAGGTGAAAAAAGAAGATATTCCTTCTGTCAAAGAAGAAAAATAAGGTAGTCATAACTAAAAGCTTCCCAAAGAAGTTTTTTAGTTTATTTTATTTGACAAAGTGTCAGCATCGTGCTATTATAAGTTAGTCGAGCTTTAATTCTATTAATTAAATCATATAATTTAATTAATGCTTTTAAAGGATGCCTCTCATTGGAAAAGAATTTTCCAGAGAGGAGAATGGAGGGGATAAAATGACTTGCTCTTTAATTTTCTCCTCCATTCTCTTCTCTATTGCTTGACACCTATGAAGGAAAAGGTAAAATAAATTTAAGTAAGAATGAAAGGTCGCTAAAAGAAAAAGAAAATCATGGCTAAAGATTTAGATAAAGAATTCCTCGAGTTCTTGATTAAAGCTCTAGTTGATCATCCAGAAGACGTAAAAGCAGATCGTAGAGTTGATGAGATGGGTGTACTTCTTTCTTTACATGTTCACCCAGAAGATATGGGTCAAATTATTGGAAAGGCAGGATCAACAGCAAGAGCTATAAGAAACCTTGTTCGTATAGTTGGTTTAAAAAATCATGCAAGAGTTAACTTGAAGATTGAAGAGCCAGAAGGGGGCAGGGTACCAAGAAAAGAAGACGCAAAAGAGGAAGTAAGCGAAGAAAAAAAGGGGGATTTAGAAGACCTTAATTTATAAATCTCTTATTGGAAATAAGTGGAAACAGTGCTACTATCTAAGTAGTGCTGTTTTCATTTCTATGCAATTTGATATTATTACAATTTTTCCTTTAATGTTTGATTCTTTTCTAGAATCTTCTTTAATTAAAAAAGCTATTCAAAAGAAATTAATTAAAGTTAAGGTTCATGATTTGAGGAAGTTTGCTAATGGTAATTTTAAACAAGTTGACGATAAACCTTTTGGTGGTGGCAGGGGAATGGTTATGAGAGCAGATGTACTATTAAGAGCTGTAAATAAAATCAAAAAGAAAAATGGAAAAGTAGTCCTTTTTTCTCCTAGGGGAAAGCAACTTAATCAAAAGAAAATAACAAAGTTTTCTAAGATAGATCAAATTATTATGATAGCAGGACGTTATGAGGGTATAGACGAAAGAGTACAAAAATATATTGCAGACGAAGTAATATCAATTGGAAATTTTGTTTTAATGGGAGGAGAAATTCCTTGCTTTGTAATGATGGAAAGCGTTGCTAGGTTAATTCCTCGGGTTATAGGAAAACCAGAAGAAGTAAAAAAGAGAATAGAAAAAGGGGGTTTTATTGAGTATCCTCAATATACGAGGCCTGATGTTTTAGAAATAAAAGACAAGAAAAGAAGAGTGCCAAAGGTACTTTTGTCTGGTCACCATCAAGAAATAGAGAAATGGAGAGAAAAAAATAGTGTTATTATTGAATAATAAAGTTTTTTTTGTTATTATTGTGTTGCCTGGGTGCGTGGGAGAGCAGTCAAATCCATCACTCTGTAAAAGTGACGCTTTCGAGCTACGCAGGTGCAAGTCCTGCCGCACCCACCATGTCTTTAATAATCAAAGACAAGCTTACCGATAAGAGGGGATATAGTTTTGCCCGAGTGGTTCAGTGGTAGAACGCTTTCATGGTAAGAAAGAAGTCGTGAGTTCGATTCTCACCTCGGGCTCAGATAAATAATATAAAAATATATGGCAAAGAAAAAACAATCAAGAACAAAATTACAGTGTTCTGAGTGTAAGGAGATAAATTATTTTACTCCAAAATCAAAAACTGTTGAGGGTAAATTAGAAATGAAAAAGTTTTGCAAGAAATGTAGAAAGCACACTGTTCATAAAGAATCTAAAAAATAAAGAAGGGGTATAAGCTTAATGGTAAACTGCGAGTTTCCAAAACTTGACTTCCGGGTTCGAATCCTGGTACCCCTGCAATTTCTAGAAACCCTTTTTTGCAAGAGTTTTTAGGTTTTGGGTACACATTTTTACACCAAAGGTGTTTCCAAGCTATTGGCCCAATTACAAAGGGCTTGACAAACCCATGCGATGTGTTATAATATAGATGTGTTTAAGTTCCTGTAAGGTCTTTAAGATAAGGAGAAGGGAAAGGGAAATGGAAAAGCAAAAGGAAAAGGTTAGAATAGCCGGAGAGTCTATCGTAGGCGCCTTGCTGGTCCTTATTGGCTTGGGGATGCTCATTGGGTTGAGCACATTTGGTTTTTATATCATATGGTCTCCAACTTTTTCGGAAGTAGAGGTAACGTTTTTTGTGAAAATAGTGTTATCTTTCTCGTTTTTATCAATTTTTTGTCTTTCTGTCTGGCTCCTCTATTGGATTTGTGTGGAAATAATAAGGGCGGTGGGCTTTGAGGCAACAAAGCTTTGCGCTCTAATATTTCTTTTGGTTGTGGTGTGTTTGGCCTTTGCATGGAACTACTACAACACGCGAACTATAACGTTAGAGGCCGGTGACTACTCTGTCGTAATAAGACAGAGGATTGTAGAAAGGATGGGCTATTCAGAAGAGAATTTGCCCAGAACTTTCGATGAGTTAAGAAAGTTACAGGTAAAAGAGATAGCCTGGAGTGAGTTAGCTTCGGGTTATGGTTTTCACAGGTGGTATGATTGGACCCCAAGGAGGGGGTTCATTCACAGGGGAACTATTTGTCCCTGTGAATAATATTTTAGGACGTTTGGAAAAATTATTCCAGACGCTCTTGTAATTATATGGTTGCTATTTACCAACGAATCTAAGGGTTTCCGCTTAAAGGTTTGAAGATTATTTCATAACCTGAGCATTTAAAACAATGGTAAGTAGTGGTGTAGGGCAAACTAACGAATTACTACCTCTGGAATATAAACAATACCATCAAATCTTTCAATTTCAGTTCTAATGTCGTCCACGGTGGCCTGCAAATTCTAGAAGCCCTTTTTTGTAAGGGTTTTTGGTTGGTTGACGATAAATTCTATTCCAAGGTGAAACATTTTGTCTTGCACCAGAATAATAACACGCTATAGCTGAAATAAAAGAAAGGATTGTCCACGCAGACCAAGACACAATATTAGGCCTTGTGGTATTTTTAATAATTCCGAGAATGTAAGGGATAAAACCACATAACGAAACAATACTCGCTAATATACCAACAACCATTAAGTACCCCCTTCTTTTTTAAGAACTTATTATTCTATGGCTATGTTATCATTTTTTGTAGAGTTGTCCATGTAAATTACAAAGATTGATTTTATTGTTTTATAGGTTTAAGATAAAATATATGTTTAAGAAAAAAGAAATACTTCCTCTTGTTATTATATTCTCAATGTTTGTTTTAGCTTTTAGTTTTTATTCTGCTCCTTGTATGCCCGATCAACTTCCCACACACTGGAACTCTATGGGTGAAGTTGATAGCTATGGTTCTAAAAGCTTTGTTTTGTGGTTTTTCCCTTTGTTGACTTTGGGTCTATATCTTTTAATGACTTTTTTACCAAAAATAGATCCTTTGAAGAAAAACTATCAAAAGTTTGAATCTTCTTATTTTATGATAAGATCTATTTTAGTTATTTTCTTTGCTTTCCTTTATTTCTATACCTTAACAGCAGGATTAGGATATGCTCCAAAGATAAACTACTTTATCATTCCTTTTCTCTCTCTATTGTTCGTTGTTATCGGGTTTTCTTTACCTCAAATTGAAAAGAATTATTTCGTTGGGATAAGGACTCCATGGACGTTACAGTCAGAAGAGGTTTGGAAAAGAACTCATAAAATAGCAGGTTATTCCTTTATAATCTTTGGTATTTTGAGTTTATTTACCTTGTTTTTTAGAGAAAATGTTTTTTTTGTGTTTGTTCCTTTAGTTATGGTGGGTTCTTTGTTTCCTGTTGTTTATTCTTATGTTATTTATAAGAAAATGGGATTATTCAAGGAAAGGAGAGCTAATAATGGAGAGTAGGATTAAGGCTTTCTTGGATATGAGAAATTCAGAGGCTATTGAAGCTATTTCGTCAATAGCCTATCACCACAATCTTATCATCTCTGTTTGTAGTCTTTCTTTTGTTGTAAGCTTTATGCCCGATGGAAGTTTCCTCGTAGGAGGAAATACAATGGAAGAAAGAGAACTAATGCCATGGGAAAATTTATGGCATTATATTAAGAGTAATGAGAGGCTTGAAATATTAGCAGGTCATCCTTTCTATTAAAGATGGCCTTTTTACTTACTTTAATTATGTTATAATAATCTTATATGATGAAGTTTATTGATTTTGTTGTAGTTGCTATGCTTTTAGTTATAGCTATCATACTTCTGTCAAAAGGTTTTGGATCAACTGTTGGTGGTGTTTAAAATGTATATATATCTTTTAATTGCTGGGTTTTTTGGTGGTGTTGTTAGGGGACTGGTTGGTTTTATCAAACATCAGTTTTCTTATAAGAACACACCTTTTAAACTTACTTATTTCTTAGGAATGTCTTTTATCTCTGGTGTTATTGGTATGGTTTCAGCTTCTGCTGTAAAAGAGGTCGGATTTAATCTTGAAGGACTTTTTACCCCAGCCTTAAGTTTTATTATAGGTTATGCAGGGGGTGACTTTTTAGAAAATATTTTTAAAATAATTTTAAAGAAGTCTTCTTTTTTTGAAAAATGAAATACAAATTATATTTTTCTGGTTTTTCTTTGATATTGTTGCTAATTATTATTTGGTTTACTGTTGGAATTTATTT
The DNA here is from genome assembly GCA_964450565.1 of uncultured Candidatus Saccharibacteria bacterium. GTDB lineage: Bacteria > Patescibacteriota > Minisyncoccia > Minisyncoccales > CG1-02-41-26 > CAYVCP01. The sequence continues at coordinate 8,471 of CAYVCP010000014.1, forward strand.
ACCAAAAGATTTTCCTCAAAAAGAAATATTATTTTCTGTTGAAAAAGGGGAGTCTCTTAATGAGATTTCTTCTGCTTTAGAAAAAAAAGAAATCATTAGATCTAAAACTTTATTTAGTTTCCTGGCTCTATTACAAGGAAAACAAAGAAATATTTTAGCTGCAGACTATAGGTTTGTTTCTAGAATGAGTATTATTGATATTTTGAGAGAAATGACCGAAGAAAATGGGAGTAGAGAAAAAACAATTATTATAGAGGGTTGGAATTTAAGAGATATTGCTTTTTATTTTGAGAACAAAGGAATGTTCCAAGCTGAAGAATTATTTGAAATAACAGGTTTTCCTGTTATTGATCAAAGAGAGGTGGATATTGTTTTGGAAGAATTTCCCTTTGATTTTTTAAAAGAAAAACCAGAGCATGTTTCTCTAGAAGGATATTTATTTCCAGATTCTTATGAATTTGACAAAGATGCTGGATTAAGAGAGATAGTAGAGAAGATGTTGGGTAATTTTGAGACAAAAACCAAAGATTTAGATATAGATTTTACAACCATTATTATGGCCTCTTTACTAGAGAAAGAAGTTCAAACCCTAGAAGATAAAATGATAGTAGCTGGTATTTTATGGAAAAGATTAAGAAATGGATGGCCCTTACAAGTTGATGCCACCCTAACTTATCTAACTGGAAAATCATCTTCTGGTATTACCATTAAAGATAAGGAAATTGATTCTTTATATAATACATATAAGTATAGAGGGCTTCCATTGGGACCAATTTGTAACCCAGGACTTGAAAGCATAAAAGCTACCTTAGCTTATGAAGAAAGTGACTATTGGTTTTATTTAACAGACAAACAAGGAAACACTATTTTTTCTAAAACACTAGAGGAGCATAATGAAAATAAATATAATTATTTAAGATAATATGAAAATAGCAATGATTATTGCCTTTCAAGATTTTAGAGACGAAGAATATTTTATTCCAAAAGGTATTTTTATATCAAAGGGTTTTTTAGTAGAAACTTTTTCTTCTAAAAAGGGAGATGCTTTGGGAAGCTATGGGGGAGTAGTTAAGGTTGAAAAAACAATAGAAGAATTAAATGTGAATGATTTTGATATAATCATATTTGTTGGTGGAAATGGTGCAGTATCTTATTCAGAGAATAAAATAGCTCACAAGATAGCAAAAGGAGCTAAAACACTTGGGGCTATTTGCATAGCTCCAATTATATTAGCTAAAGCAGGGGTTTTAAAGGGAAAGAAAGCTACAGTCTTTTCTTCTGAAATGGATAAATCAGCTATAAAAATATTAGAAAAAGAAGGAGCAGAATATGAACCAAAAGAAGTTGTTGTTGATGGAAATATTATTACAGCTAATGGATCTAAGGCTGCAAGAAATTTTGCTGAAGCTGTAGTCTTTTCTTTGAAAGATTAACCCTTATATTTTATAAGCTATTGCAATATTTTTAAATTTAGTCTATATTATAATTAAATCCACAGAGAAAATAGGTATAAAGATAAATCCTATTTAGCGGACTTCATTTCTGTGGTTTTCACAGATTTTTATTTATGGCAAAAACAAAAGAACAAAAAAAAGAGATTATCAAAGATTTAAAAGAAAAGCTTAAACAGCAAAAATCCATTATTTTAGTTGATTATAAGGGGTTGGATTCTGTTAATTTATTTAAATTAAGAGATGAACTCAAAGAATCAGATTGTCAGTTAAAAGTTATTAAGAAGACGCTTTTAAAACAATCTTTACAAGACGGAGTTTTTAAAGAAAAACTTGATGATATTCAGGGTCAAATAGCTTTAATATTTGGTTTTCAAGATGAAATTACTCCAGCAAAGATTTGTTATTCTTATTCAAAAAATCATGATAATTTAAATATTATTGGTGGAATAGTTGGAGAAGAGTTTAGTGAAAAAGAACATATTATTCAATTAGCAAAATTACCTTCTAAAGAAGAATTGTTATTTAGATTGGTAGGTTCCTTGAAATTTCCAATAAATGGCTTTGTCCATTCTTTGAAGGGTAATTTAAGTAATTTTGTGATGGTATTAAGTGAAATACAAAAGGTCAAGTAAAAATATAATTATATGACAGAAGAAAAAAAAGAAGAAACAAAAGAAGTTGAAGTTCCAAAGAAGTTTGAAAAAATAGTTAAAGAGATAGAAGAAATGCCGGTTATTGAGTTAGCAGAATTAGTCAAAATATTAGAAGATAAGTTTGGTGTTACTTCAGCTCCTCAAATGGTAGCTACAGCTGGAGCTGTGCCTCAAGCTGGTGAAGTTGCTGAAGAAAAGTCTTCCTTTACTGTTGAATTAAGCGCTGTCGGAGAAAAGAAGATTGATGTTATCAAGGTTGTCAGAGACATCACTCAAAAGGGACTTAAAGAATCAAAGGATTTAGTTGACGCTGCAGCATCTGCTCCTCAAGTTATTAAAGAAAATGTTAAAAAAGAGCAAGCAGAAGAAATGAAAAAGCAGTTTGAAACAGCTGGAGCAACAGTGGAACTTAAATAAGATAAGTTAAAGTAAAGAAAAAGCCACCTTATTCGGTGGTTTTTTCTTTTAACCTTTTATTTATTACTGAACTCCCATTATAAATTTAACAACAGGAGGTACAAACCTAGCTACAAGAGCTATGGCTAAACCAATAATAGCAAATGTAATAATCTTTGTTCCTTTACTTGCTTTTTCAGAATCTCCCATAGCAGTCATATAGGTAGCTCCACCAATAA
>CAYVCP010000015.1:0-11118 GCA_964450565.1 uncultured Candidatus Saccharibacteria bacterium
ATTAGAAGGCTTAAAAAAGAATTTGGCCTAGATCTAATAGCTACTGCTCCGCAAGTTGTTTTTGAAGTATTAAAAAAAGATGGAGAGGTGCTTACAGTATCTTCTCCGAGTGCTTTTTGTGACCCTACTTTAATTGATGAAACTTATGAACCATTTTGTGAGATTGAAATCGTAACACCAAATGAATATTATAATCAGATTTTTAAATTACTTAAGTTATTTTCATCAGAGCTGAAAGATACCAAAACATTGTCAGAAGACAAGTCTCTTTTAACAGCACAAGCTCCTTTAAGAGAAATTATAGCTGGTAATTTTTATGAGAAATTAAAGGGTTCTACAAAAGGTTTTGCTTCTTTCTCTGTAAGACCGATAGGTCACGAAAAGACAAATTTGGTTAAAGTGGATATTTTAATTGCAGGATCTATAGAACCTCCTTTGTCTAGGATTACTCATAGAGATAAGGCTTTTTCTGAATCTAAAAAGTTTTTACAAAAGCTCAAAGCAGTTTTACCAAAACAACAATTTGCTGTTGCCCTACAAGCTGTGATTTCAGGGAAAGTTATTTCTAGAGAAACCATTCCAGCTTTAAGAAAAGATGTTACGGGAAAGTTATATGGAGGAGATGTTACAAGAAAAAGGAAGCTTCTTGATATTCAAAAGAAGGGCAAGAAGGAATTGAAAGCAAAAGGCAAAGTAAGGGTTCCTGCTGAAGCTTTCTTGGAAATTTTAAAAGATTAGGTTATTTTATAAATAGAGGCCATATTAAAGACACTAACATAGACATAGTTATTAGACCTACGAAAACAATCCAAATTGTTTTAATTACTTTATTCATGCTTTTATTATAATATGAAAAGAATATTTTTACTATTACTATCAGTCTTTTGCTTATTTTGTATTTTTTTGTGTTTTTTAAATGTAAGAGTTTTTTTACAAAGAAGAGAATTTAAAAAACAACAAGAAGTTTTACAAGCAAAGATATTAAATCTTATTAAAGAGAAAGAACAATTAGAAGCAAGTACAAACGAAGCTGGTAGGTTTAATTATTTAGAAAGAACAGCAAGAGAAGAGTTAAATTTTAAGAAAGAGGGGGAGACTGTTGTTGCTTTTCCTAAGATAGATTCAACATCAACTGATTCTTTTGAGGATGGTGGTGTATTTCAGTGGATATTGAATAAAGTTAAATAGTGCGGTAGTGGCTCAGTTGGTAGAGCATCTGCTTCCCAAGCAGAAGGTCGCGGGTTCGAATCCCGTCTGCCGCTTTTCAGACCTTTAGAAACATTTTAAAATTAAGGGATTGACTTATGCTTGACAATATAGTATAATCGTAGTGTAATCAGAAGACTCTAAATATTCACCTTAACAGGGGTAGGAGGGTTTAAAATGGATACCAATACCAATAGAGTTGCGAAGATATATTTTAGCTGTATACTTCCAAAACGACCCGTACTGAAGAAAGAAAAAAAAGAGGAGCTGGCAATTGCGATTTTACAAGTTGTGGAAGATGAAGCAGAGGAGTCTTTAGGGGAACTAGACGAGCTCATTTCGTTTGGAAGGTATGGCCTCCCTGGTGGCGGAGTGGTAGAAATGACTGTTATTCGAGCGATTGGCGAAAAGCACGGGAAATCAGCCGAGAATATAAAAAAGATGGAGAGAAAGATAGAAAAAGCGTGGGAGCTGACCAGAAAAAGAAATAACGAAGTTTACGCTCAAAATAACCCTGTCCCTGACGATCTTTATGATCGGATTATGGCAACGGAATGCTATAATCGTTTGAGGGTTGTGGAGGGATTAAAGCAACAGATTCAGGCTTCGCCTGATCTGGATTGGGAAAAGATAGAGGGGCTTGCCTATACTCTGATTGATCGGGGGCATGTCTTTGACGGAATAAGGGTATTACAGGGTATGAGTTCTCATATACAGAACTCTAGCGTTAAAACCCTAATTTCGTTTTAACTGTCATATTTAAAGTGAATTTAGCAGAATGCTTGCTAGATTCATTTTTTTAGTAATATAGAAATGGTTAGGATTCTCTTTAAAATAAGTTCTCACTTCCTTCACTGCACAGCTTTTCAGGTTTTTAGAAGTATTTATAAGCAGGAGCCTAGTAGTCTTTTTTACCTTTCAAGGTGTTTTTGATACAGTGAGAGCAATCAGACATATGTCGCAAATAATAGATAAAAGTAGTGAAAAAATAGCTCTAAATAAAGAACATTTTTTGACCATAGAAAAGATATTTATAAGTTTTTTCCTTAGCAAATAATCGTAATTTTCTTTAAAATGAATTTTAACTTTCCTTGTTACGCGGCTCTGTTTATTTGAATACTCTTGACCTTATTTTTTGCTGTGGTAAGATTATACTACAAAGTCGTTTTATTTAAATAAGGTTATTTTTATGGGGAATAAAAATTTAATCAAATTTGGTGGGTTCTTAAAGAGCCTAAGAATTAAGAAAGGTCTTAGCCTAAGACAGGTTTGTAAGTCTGTCAATTACGACCCAAGTAATTGGAGTAAGATAGAAAGAGGCAGGCTCTATCCTCCTTCCGACGAGAAAAAGCTTAGAAATTGGGCAAAAGTTTTAGGGATATACAAGGACAAAAAAAAGCTACAAGAATTTATTGATTATGCCAAGACAGCTCAAGGGATTATACCTCAAGATATTCTTGATGAAGAATTGGTAGAGGCTCTACCTGCTTTTTTTAGAACTTTACGTAATGAAAAACCTACTAAAAAAGAAATAGATAATCTTATTAAGATAATAAAGGGTGTTTAGATGGATTATGATTATAGTAAAATTAGAGTGCCTTTCATCGATAATCAAGCAATGGTTCGGGAAACAAATTTATTTAGAAAAAAGTTTTGGGATAATTCTTTACCCGTTGATATAGAATATATTATTGACGTTAAACTAGAAATTGATATCATTCCTTCTCCTGGTTTATATAAAGAATGTAATGCTGATGCCCTAATCGGTTCAAACTGGAAGTCGCTTTACATCGACAAAGACAAATATTCGGACGAAAGGCAACAAAATCGTTTGAGATTCTCTTTGGCTCATGAAATAGGACATTTTCTTTTGCATAAAAAGGTTTATCGAGAGTTCGGCATTAAGAACCCTAGAGATTTTAACAATTTTTTTAATAAGATATCTCAAGAACAATATGGTTATCTTGAGACTCAAGCTAATAAGTTTGCTAATCATTTACTTCTACCTAGAGAGAAATTAGTCATTGAGAAGGATAGGCTTTTTAAAAAAAGAATAGAAAAATTTGGAGGCAGGAAAATAGATGAAAAAATGATAAATGCTTATCTGGCAATACCGGTTTCTAGAATTTTTGGTGTTAACGAACAACCAGCTGAGATTGCTTTAAATGATATTATTGATCCCGTAAGGAAGTGACTATAATTATCTCTAAAATAAGTTTTAACTTCTTGTTTTATACGATTTTTTGAACCCCTAGAAGCATCTTAAAATTGCGGATATAATTTGACATATCATCAAAAAACGTATAAAATGCGGATATAGATAATTATATCATCCCATATGAAAAACTTTAAAGCAGGCACGTATAAACAACAAGAAGAGTACAAAAGTTTTAGCCCTTCTTGTGTTAATCGTAATTTTGATTGGCAAGATAAAAAGATTAATGTGTTACTTGAAAAAGCAACTCGTTTTTTAGGTGAGTTGAACGCTTATTCTGAAATAGTTCCAGATGTTGATTTTTTTATTCAAATGCATGTTGTTAAAGAAGCGACAAGATCAAGTATGATAGAAGGCACAAAAACAGGGATAGATGAAGTGTTGCTACCGAGGGAAGAAATAAGTCCAGAGAAGAGAGATGATTGGTCTGAAATACAAAACTATGTTAAAGCAATAAATTTTGCAGTAGAAAGGTTGAAAGAGATGCCCTTAAGTTTTCGTTTAATCAGAGATACCCATAAGATATTGCTTTCTGGTGTTAGAGGAGAACACAAAACTCCTGGAGAGATAAGAAGAAGTCAAAATTGGATAGGTGGATCTAATTTGTCTGATGCTTTTTTTGTTCCTCCACATAACGAGGAATTACCTAATCTTTTAACTGATTTAGAGATGTTTTGGCACAATAAAAACATAGAGATTCCTACTCTTATGAAAATAGCGATAAGTCATTATCAATTTGAAACAATTCATCCTTTTTTAGATGGCAATGGTAGGGTTGGCAGATTATTAGTTACCTTGCAATTAGTTGAGTCTGGTATTCTAACAAAACCCACCCTCTATTTATCGGCATTTTTTGAGAAAAATAAAAGTTCTTATTATGACTCATTAACAGTAATTAGGAAAAGCAATGATCTGGAGCAGTGGATAAAATTCTTTTTTAATGGCGTTATAGAAACAGCTCAAAGCGGAATTATGACGTTTAAGAAGATTATGGAGTTACGTAGTCAATACGAAGAAAAGATATTAGTTTTAGGATCTAGAGTTAAAAATGCCCAAGAATTAATACTTTTCATGTTTTCACGTCCTATCGTGAATAATCAAACTATCATGAAGGGGTTAGGTATTGGTTTTGATACTGCAAATCGTCTTGTTAAATCCCTGGTAAGCCTAGAGATACTTGTTGAGTTAACTGGTTCTTCTAGAAACAGACTATTTGCATTAAAAGATTACTTAGACTTATTTAAGAAATAAAATAAACAAATTATATGGGTATTAAAGTTGAATTTAATCCAGATCTTGCCTTAAGAGATATGTCTGAATTTGAAAAAGGCAACAGAAAAAAAGAGGAGTGTATTCCTGAAGATCTTGAGGTAGGAAGAATTTATCCTTTCTTAAAATCGGATCAAAGGAATTATTGGTTATACGGAGCAATTCCCTTAATTGAAACAAAAGGTAATGAAGTTTTATCACGTCCCAAAGCAAGCATCGTTATTTTAGAAGCTACTCATTTGGTTGAACAAAACAAGACGTATACAAAGGGACTTTATAAAGTTATTGAGGTTTTTAATGACGATGAGATACATTTTGAATGTTTTGATCCAATAGGAAGAAGAAAATAGTTAAAATTCTTTCTAGGACAAGCTCTAAATTGCTTTGTTATTTAGTTTCTTTAATCCGTAGAAGTATTGTTAGGTAAAGAGTATTATAATACAATAAATTAATATATCAGCTTTAATAGAAAAGGGGGTTGTGATTTGTCACAATCCCTTTAATGTTATCTATAAAGATTGTATAGTGTTTTTAGAAGCCAGCGTAGCTCAATGGCAGAGCAACGTTCCCGTAAAGCGTAGGTTATCGGTTCAACTCCGATCGCTGGCTCTTTAAAAGAGCTTTTTTTTATGATATAAAAAGAATATATGAATGAATCAGAAGAAAAAATTGAAGGATTATATAAAGAGCTCCTTTCTTTGGAGCACTGTCTTTGAGATAGAGAAGCTTGGTGATTTAGAAAAAGAAATAGAAAGTCCTGAATTTTGGTCTAACCAAAAGAGAGCTAAAGAAGTTAAGGTAAAGATTTCTGACTTAAGAGAGAAAAAAGATTCTTTTGAATCATTGAAAAAAGAAATTAAAGAATTAAAAGAATTTTTATCTATTGTGAAAGAAGAGGATTTAGAAGGTAAGTTACTAGAGGTAGAGAAAAAGATAAAAGATTTTAAAATTAAATCTTTTTTATCTGACGTTTATGATTTAGGAGGATGTATTTTTACTTTAAAATCAGGAGCAGGTGGTAGGGATGCTGAAGATTGGACAGTTCTTTTATTTGAAATGTATAAAAAGTATTTTATCAACAAAGATTGGATGTTTAGAGTTATTTCAGAAAGCTTTGGTGAATCAGGAGGGCCAGAAGGAAGAATAGGTTTAAAAGAGGTTGTTTGCGAAGTAAAAGGAAAGTATGCATATGGTTTGTTAAAAAAAGAAACAGGGGTTCATAGACTAGTTAGGATGAGTCCTTTTTCTTCAAAGCAATTAAGACACACCTCTTTTGCTTCTGTTGAAGTTTTACCTAAGATAGAAGACATTTCTGAAGTTGCTTTGAAAGAGGAAGACTTAAAATTAGATACTTTTAGGTCTTCGGGTAAAGGAGGGCAAAACGTTAACAAGAGAGAGACAGCAGTAAGATTGACCCACATTCCGACGGGATTAGTATCTTCTTGTCAGTCAGAAAGATTACAGATTCAAAATAAAAAGTTCGCTTTACAAATATTGGCTGCAAAGATCATGAGAAAAAAAGAAGAAGAGAGAGAAAAAGAAATTAAAGCAGTGAGGGGCGATAAAATGTCTGTTGATTTCGGACATCAAATAAGGTCTTATGTCTTTCACCCCTATCAATTAGTTAAAGATCATAGAACAGGGGTTGAAGTAAAGAATGTTGAGAGTGTTCTCGGCGGTAATTTAGATCAATTCATTGAAAAAGAAATTACAATATGATTTCCTTTGATAATATAACAAAAGTTTTTACAACTAAAAGTCATAGAGTGATAGCTTTAGAGAACGTTTCTTTTAATATTGAGAAAGGAAGTTTTGTTTCTGTTGTTGGAAAATCAGGAGCTGGCAAAACAACCTTAGTTAAAATATTAATAGGGGAGTATAAACCAACTAGAGGAAGTGTTTTTTTTAACGGAGCAGATGTTACTCATTTAAAAAGCTCTGATTTACAAAAGATTAGAAGAAAAATGGGCGTGGTCTTTCAAGATTATAAATTATTATCACATAAAACAGTAAAAGAAAACTTAGAATATATTATGCAGATTTTATCAGCTTCTGATGAGGGGATTGAAAGAGATGTCCCTAGGGTTTTAGAAATTGTAGGACTTGAAGAAAAAAAAGATTATTGTCCTGAAGAATTATCTGGTGGGGAGCAACAAAGATTGGCAATCGCAAGGGCTTTAATACATAGACCAGATATTATCATAGCTGACGAACCAACTGGTAATTTGGATCCTTATAATACATATGAAGTTGTCCATTTATTAAAAAAGATTAATGATTTAGGAACAACTATTGTTTTATTCACCCATAATAGGGATGTTGTCGATGGATTAAAGAAAAGAGTTATTACTATAGAAGAAGGAAGAATTATTCACGATAACCCAAAAGGTAAATTTATATTATAAAAATATGTGCACAAGCTTTAAACGTATCTTAAAATTTGGCTGGCAGGGATTTTGGAGAAATAAGGCATTATCAGCTCAAGTTATTTTTATTATGATGATAACTGTTTTTGTACTAACTTCTCTTTTTGTGTTTAAACAAATTAGTGGTTTTATGATTGAAGAGGCTCAAAAGAAGGTAGATGTTTCTGTCTACTTTAAAAAAGAAGTAGTAGAAAGTAGGATTTTAGAAGTTAAAGAAAAGATAGAAACTTTTTCTAATGAAATAGAAAGGGTAGATTATGTTTCCACAGAATCAGCGAAAGAATCGTTTATTGAGAAACATAAAGATGATGCATTGTATATGACAGCTTTAGCAAATGTTGAAGGCAATCCTTTCTTTGCTTCTTTGAATATTTCAGCTAAAACCTCTGATCAATATGCTTATATCGCTAGTTTCCTAGAAGAAGCTCCCTATGTTTCTTTGATAGAAAAGGTTTCTTATAATAAAAACAGAGAGGTTATAGATAAGTTGTTTGGGATAGCTTCTAATATAGAAAAAGGAGGACTTGTTTTAAGTATCTTTTTTGCTATTCTAGTACTGCTTATAACGTTCAATACTGTAAAATTAAGTATCTTTTCTTCAAAGAGAGAAATAGCTACTAGAAAGCTCGTAGGTGCCTCTAATTGGTTTATAAGGGGGCCTTTCTTAGTTCAAGGGGTACTTTATGCTCTCTTTGGGGTGTTTATCTTTGATGTTCTCTTTGTAGCATTTGTTTTATTATTAAATTCTCAATTTGCTTCCTTACTTTTAGACTTTAATATCTTAAACTCTTTACAGGAAAATGTCTTAATTCTATTTTTAATCCAGATATTATTCTCTCTTTTTTTGGGAATTGTTTCTTCTTATATCGCAGTTCGGAAGTATTTGAAAGTATAAGTAATGCCAGGTCTTCTAATGGTAGGAACGTGGACTCTGAATCCATTAATCTAGGTTCGAATCCTAGCCTGGCAGCAGGATAGGGCGACCGAGAGGCGTCCAAAAAATATATGAAATACAAAAGTGAATTAGGCTCTTTAAATGATATTTTAAAAAATTGTATTTTTGCTTTTAAGGAGCTTTGTTCAATCAACAAAGAGATAAAAGAAGGGGTACAGAGGTTAAACCCAGGCAAGGATGCTCAAAAGAGAGTTCTATTTAATAGAGTCCTGAGAGACTATTTGATAGTTAGAGTGTATAATTTATTTGATCCTAGCGAAAAAACAATCTCTTTGCTTACTACAGTATTTAAGAACCATAAGAGAATTCTGGAGATTCAACAGGAAGATATTATCAAGAAAATAATTGAGAACCGTTGTAATTTTGTTGCACATTTCAACAAAAAGGTTCGAAGCAATATAATTGCAGAAGACTTATGCAAGTCAAACTTGGGTAATCTTTTATCTGAATTATTTAACATAGTTAATCTATATAAAATATGAACAATAAAAATATTATTATAATCTTACTTATTATATTATTAGGTGCATCGGTTTATTTCAATATTACATCTAATAATAAGAAAATAAGTGTGACAGATGAAACATTGAAGTGTATCGAACTATGGGAGAAGAAAAAAGATAGAATATTTGCCAATGAAATTGGCAATTATAGGGTAATTTGGAGTGAAGAATTAAATACTTGTTTGGCTGGTAATATTTACGATGAATATATGAACACTGGCAGAGATGACGAGTATGCCAAATATTTTATCTTTGTTATTGATTTATTAACTGATGAAGTTCTTTTAGGATATCAGGTACGCGGAGATGCGATGGAAGATAGCGAAGGAGTGAAATGGGAAGAAGCAATCAAACAATACGAAAATTTTGGTTTAAGAGTGTTTTAGGTAAAGATAGCTCCTCCGACCGAGATGGGTCAGAAGAATAGTGAATTTAACTGTTCTAGAGCCTCTCTGGGGTTGATAGTAGCCGGTTCTAGACCGAAGATGCCAGCAGTTTAGGGCGACCGAGAGGCATCCAAAAAATTAATTATGGAACAGTCATTTTTAAATAAAAAAACTAGTTTTTGGAGAGATTTTAAAATTAGCATGAATGTCCTATTGTCTTGTATAGCCTTTTTGATTTATTTCCACATTGCGATTAATTACAGAAGGGTAAATTTTGCTGAGGTTTTAGCTGTTGTCGCAATCATCCTGGCGGTATCCTCACCTTATTATCTGAATAGAAAAATTCAAATAATAGAAGAAGGCAAGAAGTTGAATAAAAGAATTGTGTTATTGAATTCCCTTGTAAGATATTTAAGGTTTCTACGAGTATATGCTGGCGACGAGAAAGACGACGGCTTTCTTGAAGAAAGAAAAGATGCTTGGAAGATTAAGCATTATTGTGAGTTCGCTAATCCTGAAACTTCAAGGTTTCCCATTGATCCTCCTATTTTTGACTATGTTCAAATAATAGAAATTTTAGGTGAGGATATTAGCAATACTATTTACACATTAAGTAGGGCAATTAATAATCACAACGCATTTTTATCCAAGATAGAGATTTTTAAAACTTCCCTTGATCAAGAAAATGCTATCGATAAACTATATAAAATGTGGGAAGGGTTACATTTTTATTATATTGGGTGTGACAAGAATAAGATGTTATATTTTTGGAATAAACAGCTTAGATTAAAATTAAATGGAATGATTATAAATACCGAGAAAGAAAGAGATAGTTTTTACAAAAAATATCAGAGAGTCTTTTGTTGCAATTTAGAAAAATTACAAAAACTGAACTCGACTGAGGCTAGTTAGGGAGTGGTTGGCTGGTGGCTTCTGGAGGCCTGCTGGGTTTGAAACTTGCTGGTTTCAGACTGAAGTTGCTAGCTAACAAAAGGTGCTCATAAATATTGTCGCATTAAAAGATTATTCTAATAAGTATCATATTGGTTTAGATTGTATATAGAAAGTAGTAAAATTATTTAATACCGTACAATAAACTTATATTTTGTTTTATTTCTGACTTGTGTTATACTAATTATAATATAAAAATATGGGAATTGGATGGGCAAACGAAAAAAGAATAGAGAGAAAAAAAAGAAAGAAGAACAAAAAGCTTCTCAAGAAAAAGAAAAAATAGAATTTTACAAAGAACTCGCTGTAAATGCGATTTTTTTGTTAAAATCATATCAATATGAAGCATAGAGCAGTAGCAATTATTATCAAAAATGGAAAGATTTTATTAATCCATAGAATTAAAAATAAGAGAGAGTATTTTGTTTTTCCAGGAGGAGGCATAGAAGAAAATGAAACAAAAGATGGAGCGCTTCAAAGAGAAGTAAAAGAAGAATTAAACCTTGATGTAAAATCTAAAGAATTGATTTTTCAAATTAAAAATGGAGATCATCAAGAATTCTATTTTCTCATTAAAAGTTTTTTGGGAGAAGTAAGGTTGGGGGGCGAAGAAAAAGAAACTATGAATGAAAATAATCAATATCATTTAATTTGGTTTAAACTTAAAGAAGCATTTAGTTTAAAAGATCTTTTTCCAAAAGAAGCTAGAAATAAATTACAAGATATTAATAACTATGAACAACTTAGTTTTAGTAACGGGAAATAAAAATAAGATAAAAGAGTTTGAAGAAATTTTAGATTTTAAAATAAAAAGCATAGATTTAGACTTGCATGAAGTTCAAGCAATACAAGTAGAAGAAGTGGTTTTATATAAAACCAAAGAAGCATATAAACAAGTAGGAATGCCCGTTCTTTGTGAAGATACTGGCCTTTATTTCGATGCTTGGAATGGATTACCCGGGGCTTTTATAAAATGGTTTGGAAAAGCAATTGGTTATGAAAATATCTGCCCTCTTTTGAAAGAAAATAGAAGAGCCAAAGCAGAAACAGTAATCGGTTATTTTAATGGAAAGGATTATAAGAGTTTTCAAGGAGAGGTTTTGGGAAGCATTAGTCTTACGCCTCAAGGCAAGACAAATTTTGGGTGGGATCCTATCTTTATTCCAAACGGTTTCCAGAAAACATTTGCTGAAATGAGTTCAAAAGA
>CAYVCP010000016.1:0-11050 GCA_964450565.1 uncultured Candidatus Saccharibacteria bacterium
TCTGGATAAAAAATTATAATCAAGATTATTGCTTTTGCTTAAAAGCGTTTCTTCTCCCTTTTTAAAAGGCTTGATAATTCCAAAAGGCAACCTCATTAATAAATCTCTCGGTGTAAGCTCTTTGGTAAAATAATAAATCAAAGCAATAAGAGGATCTTCTTGATTGATACTATCACCCAACATATCGTTAAAGTGTTCAATATTATAATTTTTACTATTTAAGGCATCCCAATCTCTGGTTGTAAAGCCCCTTTGAAGGGCCACTTTCTTAATCTCAAGCTCCAATAAAGGAGTAAAAGCTAATAAAAACTGATATGCTTCTTCCTCTTTAGGCTTGTCTCTTGTCTGAACAGGACCAAAAAATCCTTGTATTGAATAATAATAAAGGTTTCTGGCAGTACTGTTTTTGAGAACAGAGCTACAAGCCTCACACCCTATTTTATAAAAAGAAGAACAGTCCTGATCCGATTTCATATTATTGTCTGGCATCCCCTCTCCTAAACAAACGCCCTCACATTTTGATTCTGGTTCTGAAACCTCTTGGCTCATTAAATTACACACAAGGTTAGTTGCCTGCCCGATAGCTTTACCCAGTGTTTGATCTAAGAAAGAAAAATTCAAGGGCCTTTCGCAAGCATTGAAGATAAAGTGACACCACGGGCCATAAATTGTCTGTTCTTTGTCTGACATGTTGCTATAAATTACTGGGTCGAGAGTCTGAAACAGTCCCAATTCCTTTGATCTCATTTGGTCACACTTGTTTCTTATTGATATTTGTTTATCTGATGCAAGAACAATATCCCATGTCCTATTGGTTGCCTTATCAGAAAATTTCAAGGCAATATTGTCTCCACAAATTAAATCTTTTGGGCTGGTTTTAATAAGATTAAGAATATTATTAAATTCTGGCCACAGAATCTGTGCAGGGGTTTGATTAAGAAAATTGCTCACACAATTTTTATCATCTTCTGGACACATATTATCAAGCAAATTTTTAATTGTTTTATTTAAAATACCGCCTACCTCCGCTAAATCGTCGTTGCTGTAAGCTATTTCTTCCATAAGAGTGGTATGAAAATGGGTTGAAAGATTGCAAACATTCTTACCTAATTCATCAGGAATACGTACACCCACCTCAATAGTGTCTCCATCTTTCCATGTTAACCCTTCTCCTAATTTATAAAGATCAATTGAAGCTTCGTAGTCTTCACCAGTTAAATCTGCGTTTTGTTGATCTCTATATGCACCACACACATTATTCAATATGGTATCAATATCGCTTTGCAATGTTTCTGTAATTGCCCTAGGCAAAACATCTTGAACACTAGCATTTAAATATCCATGGAAATTATCATAAAAATCATTAGCTTCTTTAAAATATGAAGACAACGGACTAATAATTGCGTCTTCTATCCATACAGTTGCATATTTCATCATGGTATCTGTCATGATATCAATGAAAGCAGTAAATAATTTTTCTCCAAAACTTATGAATCCTGCCTTGAACTTATCTTTTAATCTTTCTGAATTGATTTTTGTTAAATGGGTTACCTCAAAACTAGAACATTGGTAACATTTTGGATTACTATGTTGCACATCAATCTTAACTCTTTCTTCTTCTGTATCGTTATAAGCGACAATACTAGTGTCTGTGCCCCAACATTGTCCCAAAACATCGCGACAAATAATCTCTTTTTCTTTTAGATCTGAATAATCATAGTTTACATATATGGTTTTGCTATCTGTAGGATTACGAAAATTAAAGTTCATTGGTATCCCTTCTCCTATATTATTCAACTTCTCTGGGGTTAATTCAACACATTTTCCTGGGCTTGGAGCAATTACTCCTTGATCTGTATTCATAAAAGTAATGTAAGCTTGATTAACTTCAAAAATATAGCCCTGATCTAACTTTTTATAGCAATCATTAATTTTCATATTCTCTGGAAACTCTCCTGGATGATTTTCTTTATAACTATCAATTTTACCTTGCACCAAACCAACGGTTCTATCTCTTAGTCCTATTCTTAGTTGTTCAGCGTTTTTGGCTATATAAGACTTTAGGTCCTTAAATTTGTTATTCAAGTATTTATCTGCCTTATTTAAAAAACCAAACACCCTATCAATAAAAGGTAAAGTTTCCAGCTTAGTTTCAAGAGCAGTCTGAATTTGAGGAATTAGTGTTGTAAAGCTCTTTGATAGAGCCTTATCAACAACCTGATTATATAAATCTATCATTTCAGAATCTAAAATCTGATTCAATCTATCCGTAAAAATACTTTCTCTTAGTTTTCCTTCTAATGCTTCCTGAAAAGAATCTGGTAATTTTTTTTCAATAGGTCCTGTAAAAAAATCTGCTATAGTATCAGAAATAATAGTAGGAGAAATTGTCCCCTTGACACAGCCCTTTACACAAGAATCATTTTTGAGTAAATCCTGTAAACAATCCATTCTCACTTCATAATTAAAATTTTCGTTATTAGGATCAAGAATGCCTTGAGAACAAGCCCGTTTTCCATCTTTGCAAATTTCTTGCTCACACTCTTTTGCCACTTTGCATTTTTCGGCACATTTTAAAATCAAATCTGCTTTTAAATCATTACTAACCACGCCCTTAAAGCCAGCCATAAAAGAATCGCTTATACCATTAGCAAGGGCTTTTTTTGAAATTTCTTCCATTAAGCGATCCATTACCCCTTCTTCCATAGTTGCTTTTATAATATCTGTAATGCTGTCTGGTAGAACATACTCTGCTTGACCAAAAGCTGAATTAAGACAATCTTTAAAGATTTGCTGGATTGTTTCCAAAGAAAGTCCAGTTAAAACAGAAAAAAGACTAGCTCTTTGGCTTTCCATGATTGCAAATTGATTGTGGTCTACTATGGTCCCACTTATAAAAGGAGAAGGGCCATGTTTCACAAGATAAGCTGTTGCTGCAGGATACTCAAAGGTATAGGCTCTTTCCTCAAAAGCTTCAGTTAAGTCATCAGCCATAAAGGGGTTAATAAAAGCTGAAAAACGCGCAGTAGTATTTTGCACTAAAGAATTATTGTCTATGTCTATTTTTTCAAAAGGCTCTAGGTGCTCTGGTAATTCAACGATTATGTTAAGACCAAAGTTCTCTAAATATTCTTTGTAAGGGAAAAAGTCATATTGAAATCTTATATCAACTCCTTCTGAAAGTAAAAATTCTTTTGCATTAACCTTCAACGTATCCCCTAAAAAGGTAAATTGTTCTGCTGTAAACTGAGGTTGTTCTGCTTTAAGGTCAGCTAATAACTCTTGAAGTTTCTGTATTTTATACTTAATTAGTCTATCTTGGTTGATGTCATCAAAGTTCTCTGCAAAATTTTCTATACCCATTTCTGAAAAAACACTAGAAATTTTCCATGCTTTCTCTGGTTCCCAGTCAACAGCTTCCCAGTGTAATAAAGCCCACGGAGCTTCTTCTTCTGTTCCTGTTTTCACTTTCTCAATAAAAACATTTCTTTCCTCTTCCTTGCCTTCAACATTAATTGTCACAGGAACTGTCTCAAAAATAACATCTCTAACGTCACAAAGAAATCCTTCTCTGTCACGTTTAGTACCACAATCATCAAACCTGTACCATTCTTTACAAATCTGCTGACCACTTTCTGGAATTTTATCACCAAAAGGAGAGCTAGCTTCCATATAGGTAATACATTTTCCTTTTATTCCTTCCCAAATAATAGTCCAGTCGGCCTGTCCGCATTCACAATTCTTTAACAAATCAATAAGACCGTCTTTGTTGCTTTCTCCTTTGTCGTTCTTGGTGCCCCCTAAAAGTTCAGTAATATCTTTAGCTGTTTCTTCTGCTTTATAAAAAGGTAATTCTGCCTGATATAAAAAATTACTAGGATCAGGAAAATTAGGTGGTGGATTTCGTCCAGATATACTGGCTAAAATATTATTTTTCAAAAAAGTAGTAGTATCTTCTGGGTATTTAAGTGCTTTATCCTCCTCTTCAAGATAATTGCCTGTATCTGGGTTAATAGGGTTACCAAATCCATCGGTAAAAATAAACTCACCCCCCACGGCTTGAATAAATCCTTTTTTATAAGGATAAACTTCTTCATACATTTTTGGAGGAATAGAAAAACCAGGAATTTGTACAAACACAACATCGTTTTCCTTATAGGAGCCTACGAAAACGTCTTTTGTCAAAACTGGAGGAATCTCACTTACAAAAATTAATAATTGAGGGTTCATAACATAAAGGATAAGAGAAGATATTAATATAATAAAAAGACCTAAAAAAGATCTCTTTATCATAGTTTTTGCTGTAAGCACTAAACCAGGCCTTAAAGAAGAGGAAAGATATAATACTCCAGCAACAATTAAAACAAGAGTGCAAATACCTATGGCAATAAAAAGCGCGAGCCTTACGTAATATCTTACGTGTTCACCTAAACCCTCGTTTGCTTCTACAATCTCTTCAAGATCTTGTGATTCGGGTAAAGAAGGATGCTTTTGCTCTAATACAAAAGCGGAACAAGAGAAGCTCATTACTACCCCCAACGATATCGCAATCAATAATATTTTTCTTTTAATTTTCATTTAAACTCTGAATAAACAATGTGCATAAATGAAGGCCAAACGTCTCCAACTCCAGGGAAGGCTTCAGCTACCAATTTCTTCCAATGTTTTTTAAAAAATCCTTTTGATAAAGTTTTGATATTCTGCCAAGCGCCATGTTTTTCAGCTTTCTCTTTCTTCTCCATAGAGGCTTCTTTAGGCCTAAAAAATTGCCAAAATCCGATAACAACAAAACCACAAACAGACACAATTCTACCTAGAGCTATACCTACGCCGAAAAGTAAAATTAATACGACACAAGCAAGACCAAGCAAATCAAATACGCTTGCTATAATAAGCATCATAATACCTTCAACACTCAACAATCCCGCCTTTCCCTGTGTTGCCCTTTTTTCTTTTGGTACCATACTATCGTTAAAAAATGTTGTTTGATCCATACTACTGTTCTCTTAATTGTTTTTTTGCTTCTTTTATTTTCTGTATTTCTTCAGGCGAAGAAGTAATAAACTGGTCCTCTGTATAAGAAGCCACTACTTTCAAAGCAACTCTTTTTTGCCCTGCTATAAAAATACCCTCGCCAATTCCACAACCAAGCAAGGTATTCTTTTCTTGTTCTGTTAAGTTAAAAGTCTTTTGCACTAAATCAATAGTTGCTGATGATTGTTTCATTAAAAATTGTAATGAAGAATTCGTAATAATCGGCTTTCCATACTCTGATTGCATAAAGTCAGAAACATCTTGAGTAATTGTTGTGACTCCTAACCAATATTTTCGAGCACGTTTGCAAATACCAAAAAGAAAAGATGCTCCATCTTCTTGCTGCATAATCCACCATGCCTCATCAACCAATAAGATTCTCTTTTTAATTTTAGATCTAATTTGAGCCCAAATATATCTTAAAATAATAAACATCGCCATAGGCCTTAATTCATCTTCCATGTCCCTAATACCAAAAACAACAAATTCTTTATTCATATCAACGTTCGATGGCGAATTAAAAAACTGTGCATAACTCCCTTTGGTATATTTCCTTATTCTTTCAATTAAACTTTCTGTCCTTTCCATTCCGCTCAACACAGTTTCAAAATCAGACATTATAGGAGTCTTAGCCTTCCATGTTTTAGGATCAGTTTCTGGTGTAATATCTTTCATAGCATAAGTTTCTGTTAAGGCTTGATCAATCATCGCGTCCTCTCCTGGACTTAATCCTCCCAGCATAATTCTTAACAAACCCACTAAATTAATTACATTACTTCTCAATACATCTGCTGGGTCTTCATCTTCTCGTGGAACAGGTAAATCAAAAGGATTTAAATGAGTTGGAGAATTAAGAGATATTTTGAAATAAGATCCTCCAACAGCATCATTTAAAAACCTATACTCATCTTCTGGATCTAAAATAATACAATCAATACCCTGCATTAGATATCTTAATACTTCTAATTTTGCCATATAACTTTTACCCGAACCAGAAGTAGCAAACGTTGTAAGGTTTGCATTTCTTAAAGAAAATCTATCAAATAAAACTAAGGAATTATTGTGTAAATTAATACCATACAAAATACCTTCATTAGCTGATAAGTCAGGGGACACAAAAGGGAAAATACTGCTCAACGGAGCCGTGTTCATAGGAGTGTGCACAAGCAACTGATCCAAGGCGTATGGCATCGTTGCGGTAAAGCCTTGCTGTTCTCTTAAAAGAGCTGGTTTTACATAAATTAATCTTCCTTCAAGCATTGATCTTAATAAGGTTTCTATTTCTCGTAATTGTTTTTCTGAGTCTCCATAAATAGTGACATAAAGACCTAGTCTAAAAACTCTTTCTCTGGCTGTTTGCAATTCATCCCTCAATCTTTCTATGTCTTGATAGGCTGTTTCTAAAGCAGGATCTCTTACATAACCTTTTTCTTCTCTTTCTGATAACTCAGCCTGAACATCTGTGATCTTTTTTCTTAATTTCTTTAAAATATGACCAGAGTCAACTGGATGTATATGGAAAGAAATATCCAAGGGAGTGTTCAAATTAATCACTGGACTCAACCACCCTGTTGATAAATATCTCGGATAAGAAAAAACAAAAAAGGACTTAGCAAACCTTTCTCCTAAAAGTAGATAATTTTGTTTTATCTCAATTAAAGAAGGAGCTATGATATCAGCTATCTCAATTTCTTGTGGATCTAATTCTAACCCCTCAAAAGTTTGTTCTTTTTTCTTAAAAAAACTCATTTAACTAATTCTGGTAAAATTTCAGGATAATATCCGACCTCAGCTTCTTTGGGATGAAGCCAGCTCCAGAACAATTCTATAACCTCTGGTGTTGTTAAGGGAACGACACTTAAGCCACATCGTTTTAAACCTACAGCAACAAATTCCATTCTTTGCAAAAGCTGTTCTCTAGCCATTTTAAACACTTCATCGTCTATTTTTGGCATTTTAGGGGAAAAGCCAAAGCCCTTTTTGCCTCCCCTTACCTCACCTAGTGTATAGGGAACAACAACAAAAAACTGTTTTGTCATAATAGTACCCCCTGCCACTAAACTCTGCACAAACTTTCTATACTCTATGGTTTGAGTTTTCAAAAGTTCATTCGTTTGCTTACTTTCAAGCTCTTTTAATTTTTCAAAGTATCCTGTTATATTTAACCTTCTTGATTGAACACAAAGTTGGACTGAGAAATCTAAAGAATTTAAAAAACTCTGAAATTGATAAATAATAGCATTTTGTTCATCTTCAGATTTTAAATCAAAATTAATAGAAGAAACCATCAAAAATCCTCTCATTGCTCTGTTCTTCAAAATCATCACTCCGTTCTTAATTTGTTTAAATTGCAAAAAGTTTTGGCTTGATGTTTGTGGCATAATAATTATTCTTCGTAATTTGTTCCCATCTCTATGCTTGAACTGATAGATCCGAGTTTACTTTCTGGCGCTATTTTTAATATAGGCTCTGCTTTTTTTGTTTCTCTCTCTTGTTTCTTGGTAACAAACTTAATGGGGGCTGGCTTGTCTTTTCTTTGCCACATATAGGTTTTAGAAGAAAGAAAAAATCTAAAAGAATGCCTTAAAAGTTCCGGGATACTTTGCCCTCCGACTTTAACAAAAACACCAGCCAAGAAAGCTCCTGACGATAAGACTAAAACTAAAAACCAAAGTATTTTGTTTGGGATAGCATACCACAAGATAAACAAAACTAATGCTATTGCCCCCAAGACACCTAGTTTTTTAAACGTCAGGCCAAATGCTATTTTAGCCTCCCTTTCTAAAAATTTAGGAACTCTAAATTGCATTTATATATTTTACCATATTTTAAGCTGGTTTGACCACCACCCTTCTTTGAGAACCAATACCAATACTTTCTGTCTTGATATCAGATCTTTTTTGAAGCTCTAAATGAATAACCCTTCTCTCAAAAGCATTCATCGGAAATAAGGCTTGTTCTTTATGTTCTAAAGAAACCCTATTAGCTGTTTCTTGCGCCAACCCTTGAAGATATTTCTCTTTATTCTCTTTATATTGATTAATATCAACATTTAAATATAGGGGGCTGTCTATTTGTTTTCTAATTATTCTACCTAAAATTGATTGTAGATCGCTCAAAATCACTCCTTGTTGACCTATAAAAACCTGCCCCTCTTCAGAGCTCAATTTTAAGTTTAAACAATCCTCTTCATCTTTCATTTCAAAATCAAAATCGAAAGTGCTCTTTTTAATAAACTCTTTAATTATTTTCTCTGCTTTTTTCTTGTGTTTCTTGTCCATATGATCTTTTATTAACAATACTTTGTTCCGCTATGGTAAAAACAACGCTCGTTAGCCAATAAAGCCCTATAATTGCTCCTATTTTCCAAATAATAAAAAAAGACATTAGGGGAATTATAAAAAGCATTTGTTTTTGCATAGCAGAAGCAAAATCTTTTTTGTCTGTCTTGTTCGCGCTAGAAGATTTTTTAACCTGATAAAACTGAAATACTGCTGTTATAATTGCTAACATTATAATAAAGATTTTATTCTCTAGACTTACAACACCTAAAAAGTTAGTACTTATTACCCCAGGGTTAGGCACGAAGCTATACAAAAAACCAGCAACATTATCTTGTGTTAACCCGCTTAAAAAAACTCTATACAAAGCAATAATAATAGGAAGTTGGATTAAAAGGGGTAAACAACCAGAGGTTGGACTTATTTTTTCTTTCTTATAAAGATCCATCATTGCCCTAGACTGTTCCTGTCTATCGTCTTTATATTTTCTTTGAATTTCTTTTATTTTAGGCTGTAAAACAGACATAGCCTTTTGAGATCTTATGCTTTTTAAAGATAGGGGGTGTAATAAAAGCTTGATAATTAAAGTAAGGGCAATAACAGCCAAACCAAAATCATGCCCCGGTATATAAACATAAAGAAGTACTAAGGCATTCAAAAATGGTTGATATAAAATTGTATTAAAACTTTGTGTTAAAAAATTCATGGTAAATCAACGCCTCCCTGAGAAAAAGGATGGCACCTTAATATTCTCAGAAAAGACAAAAAACTTCCTTTTAAAATTCCATGCTTCTCTATAGCTAAAATACTATATTGAGAACAAGAAGGAGAGAAACGACATCTATTGGGCAACAAGGGAGAAATAACCTTTTGATAAATTTTTATTATTTTGATAATCATGACAATAATTTTGCATCCTTTAAAATTTGACCTATATCCTTTTCAATATCCCAAAAATCTTTATTTGTAATCGCTGGCCTTGCAAAAAAAACTATATCGTACCCCTTCTTTAAAAAAACGTGTTGCTTTCTTACTGCCTGTTTCATCCTCCTTCTTATCTTATTACGAACAACAGCCTTTTTAGATATTTTTTTACTACAAACAAATCCTACCCTTGTTTTATCTTCATTATTTCTCACAAATCTTAAAACTAAAAAACCACTTCTTTCTACCCCCCCTTGCATAGAAACTCTTTCAAAATCTTTTTTCTTTTTAAGCCTGTGGCCTTTTTTCAACATTAAACACTTAATTTTTGCCTTTTCTTTTCCCTTCTTGATTTAATTATTCTTTGCCCTGCCTTTGTTCTCATTCTTTCTAAAAACCCATGTGTTCTTTTTCTCTTTTTTTTCTTTGGCTGGTATGTTTGAGACATATATTTTTATTTAAAAATTATAACAAAATATTTAAAATATAGAAAGGGTTAAATTGTCATAGTATGCTATTCTTCCCACAAGTTATCCACAGCTTGTAAACAGAAAAATCGTTTTCGTTGATTTTAAAGCTTACTTGCAGTATGGTTAAATTACTAAGATAATAATAGTAAATTATTATTAATATAATTTATGAATAACGAACAGCTTTGGCAGTCCGTTTTAGCACAAATACAGTTTTCTGTATCAAGGGCAAATTTCGCTACTTGGTTTAAAAACACAAAAATCATAACCAGCGAGCAAGGTGAGATAACGGTTTCTGTTCCAAACTCTTTTTCTAGGGAATGGCTTAACAGTAAATACCAGTCTCTTATTTTGAAAATTTTAAGATCTTCAGATAAAAATATACGACTTGTAAATTTTATCGTGGGGACTTCAGATCTCCAAGACGTAAAACAAAAGCCTGTTGCAATAAGAAAAGAAAGAGTAGAATCACAACTCCAATTTCAAGAGTTTAAAATTAACCGAGACACAAACCTTAATCCTCATTATGCTTTTGATAATTTTGTTGTAGGTGCATTCAATGAATTAGCGCATGCCGCTGCTTTTGCTGTTTCTGAATCTCCAGGATCAACCTATAATCCTTTGTTTATATATGGCGGAGTAGGATTGGGCAAAACTCATTTACTACAAGCCACTGGAAACAAAATCGCCCAATCGTTTCCTAAAAAGAAAATAAGCTATACTTCTGCTGAAAGATTTGTTTCTAAAATTGTAGAATCAATTAGAAATCAAGAGATTGAAAACCTAAAGCAAAGCTTGGGAAGCACTGATATTCTAATTATTGACGATGTGCAATTTTTCGCTGGTAAAGAAAAAACTCAAGAAGAATTCTTTCATATTTATAACACCCTTTACCAAAATCAAAAACAAATTATTCTATCTTCTGATAGACCACCAAATGCTATCCCAGCTATTACAGAAAGATTAAGGTCAAGGTTTGAAGGAGGAATGATAGCAGATATTTCAGCTCCTGATATTGAAACCAGGTTAGCAATCTTAAAGTCAAAATGTGAAGAAAAAAATATCAACATTGAAGACAATATTTTAGAATACATAGCAGTTAATATTCAAAAAAATATTAGAGAGTTAGAAGGAGCATTAAATAGATTGTTAATGTTTCATAAAATAAATCAAAAAATGCCAGACGTTGAAACAACAAAGAAACTTCTAAAGAACCTTATTCTTGCTCCTAAAAAAGCAACCACAGCAAAAAAAATTATACAAGCCGTGTCATCTTTTTATGACCTACACCAAGAAGAAATATTATTACCAACAAGAAGAAAAGAAATAGTTAAACCTAGA
>CAYVCP010000017.1:0-10426 GCA_964450565.1 uncultured Candidatus Saccharibacteria bacterium
AAAAAGAAAATTCAAGAGAAAAAAAGATGGACTCTGGAGGAAGAATTTGCTGTTTTGAAAAAAGATTTTCCTGCAATAGAAACGAAATATAAAGAATATTTAGATAGCAAGGAAAGCGTTGAAAGAAAAATAGAGAAGTTGAGTTCAGTTGTCTCTTATAACTTAATACAAGAAGAAAAAAAAGAAGAAGTAGTTTTTTCTGATAGAGATAAAGAAAAAGAACAAGAGATTAGATTTAAGGCGCGGGAAAGGGAAAAACAGATTGTTGCTCAAAAAGTTAAAGGTATTGTGCAAGAAAAGAAAGAGGAGGTAGAGCACGAAATTAAAGAAAAAAAAGAGGAAGAGTTAAGAAGGGAAAAAATTAAGGAAATTCAGAAAAAGGCTCATTTAGAAAAATTGAAAGAAGAAAAACAAGCAAAAGGCCCTATGCTGAAAGAAGAGATTTTGAAGAAATTAACTCGGGTTTCACCCGCAGAAGAAACAGAAAGAAAAGATTTTTTAGCTAGGGTTGCTGGTAAGAAAAAACCAGTTCAGTCAAACAATAAGGGTGGCATTAATAATAATGGGGTTGTGTTCCATCCCATGATCCGCAAATCTTCATTAATAGAAAAAGTATTTATAAGGATTGTGATAATAGCTTTGTTTGTTCTATTGTTTGGTTTAATAATTTTTGGAGTTTTTAAACTATTCTTTGCAGAAAAAAAACCTACACAAGAAACAGAAATACCTGTACCTTTGAATGAAAATATCACACCCGTAATACCCGAAGTTCCAGAGATACCAGAAGTTCCCGAAATCCCAGAGACACCAGTTATAGAACCCGAAGAGCTTGTTCAACCCCCTGTTTCTTTGATAGAGGTTTCAAGGACCAACCTTTTAGAGTTTTCTGTCGTAGGAGAAATATCTAATTTGTTAAATCATGCTCTCACAGAAGAGATGGGTCAAGGTACTTTTGTGAGGTTTTTACTGCTTGAATCTGAAAATCAAAAATTCTTGGATTTAAAAGATTTTCTTGAAGCTATAAATGTTTTATTGCCAAATGAATTTTATTCAAGTATTGACGATAGCACTTTCTTCGTTTATGCTTCAGAACAAGGAAAAAGAATTGGGTTTGTTGCAAAAACTACAGACAGTAAAGCATTGATTGATACTATGAAGCTGTGGGAGGCTCAAGCAGAAGAAAATACAAAAGGATTATTTGACCTTATGGGATTTAGTGGATCAGCTATAACTTCTAAATTCTCTAGCGCTCTTAAAGAAAATCCTCCTTTTCGTTATCAGACTTTTTCTGAAAAAGATTTAGGTATTTGTTATTTAATCACAAACGATTACTATATTCTTACCACTTCGGGGGAAGCAATGCAGGCAATTTCTAAAAAACTTTTTTAATAATAAAAAAATATGGATCAAAAAAGTATTGAAAAACAAAAGAATAAAATGTTAGAGCAGAAGAAAAAGTTGGAAGAACAATTAAGTTCTTTTGCTCAAGAATCTAATAAATCAAAAAATGATTGGGAAGCTAAAATGCCTTCTTTCGATCCTGGAAAAAGTCTTGAAGAAGAAGCAGATGAAGTAGAGGAGTTTGGTACTCGTCTTGCTTTAGAAAATACCTTAGAAAAAGAACTTAAGAAGATTGACCATGCCTTGGATAAAATTAAAAAAGGCAAGTATGGAATTTGTGAGAAGTGTGGCAAGCCAATTTCGCAAGGGAGATTAGGTGTTTACCCACAAGCAGAAAATTGTAAAAATTGTCATTAAAAATAAATATATGAATTTGTTAAAAGAAGTTCCCGCTGGCGATAATGTGCCAGAAGAAATAAATGTTATCGTAGAAATTCCAAAAGGTTCAAAAAATAAATATGAGGTTGACGAAGAACATGGTTATATTTGTTTAGATAGATCCCTATATTCCTCTGTTTATTTTCCTTTTGAGTATGGCACTATGCCTCAAACTCTTTCAGAAGATGGAGACCCTTTAGATATTGTGTTATTAACAAGCTCTCCAACTTTTCCTGGATGTGTTGTAAAAGCAAGGGTGATTGGCGTTTTACTAATGGAAGATGAATCAGGAATAGATAATAAGGTGATTGCAGTTCCGCAAACAAAATTAGACCCAAGATTTAAGGAAATTGAAAGTATAAATGATTTATCAGAACATCAAAAAAAAGAAATTCAAGAATTTTTTGAAACTTATAAAAGATTAGAGCCTAACAAATTTGTTAAAGTGAATGGTTGGCAAGACAAAACAGAAGCCGAAGCAATTGTAAAATTATCAGTTGAAAAATATGGAAAAACAGATTAAGAGATTAGCTGATTCTCAGGTTGATATTCAAGTTGATGTTCCGTGGGACGAGTTTTTGAGTTATCAAGAGAAAGCTTTTGATCAATTAAGTAATAATTTGACTGTTAAAGGTTTTAGAACAGGAAAAGCTCCTAAAGAGATAGCAGAAAAAGAATTAGGAAAAGAAAAGGTTTTAGCTTTAGCTGCTGATAATGCTATTAAAGATTTTTATAAGAAAATTATAAAAGAAGAGAATTTAGAGCCAGTTGGTTTGCCTTCTGTTGATATTTTGAAATTAGCAGAAAATAATTTATTTTCTTTTAAAATTAAGATTGAAGTCTTATCTGATATTAAATTGCCTGATATAAAAAAAATAGCTGAATCTATAGAGTTAAAGAAAATAGCAGTTGATGAAAAAGAATTTAACAATACCCTAGAATGGATAAGAAGATCCAGAGCTAATTTTAAAGATTTAGATAGGGGAGCAAAAGAAGGTGACTTTGTTAGTATTGAGTATCAAAGTGATAAAATCGAAAACAATAAGTTATTTAAAGATGCTTTTGTTTTGGGAAAGAGTAGTTTGGTGAAAGGATTTGAAGAAAATCTCATCTCTATGAAAACAGGTGATATTAAAGAATTTCATATTGTATTCCCAGAAGATTATCACAAAAAAGAGTTACAAAAAGTGGAGGTAGCTTTTAAAACAGAGATGAAAAAGGTACAAGAGATGATTCTTCCTGATTTAACTGATGATTTCGCTAAGTCTTTAGGTGCTTTTGATAGCTTGGCTATTTTAAAAAAGAATGTAAAAGATGGAATGGAGAAAGAACAAGAAATGAAGGATAGGGCAAAATGGAGAGGAAAGGTTTTAGAAGAAATTGTTAAAGACACAGATATTTCTGTTCCAAAAAGTTTGTTAATTCTTGAGAAAGAAAGACTTCTTAAAGAAACTGAAAAGGAAATAAGTGATATTGATACAGTAGTAGAAAAAAGAGTAAAAGGCTTTCTTGTCTTACGTCAAGTTGGAAAAGAAAATAGCATTAAAGTTAAAGAAGAAGAGATTACACAGGCTATAAACAGTTTCTTGACAAATTATCCACAAGAAGAAGGAAAAGAGATTGATCAAGAAAGATTAAAAGGTTATTATGAAAGTGTGATACATGATGAAAAAGTATTTCAAATAATAGATTCTTATGCCAATCATTCCAACAATAATTGAAAAATCTCAAAGAGGAGAAAGATCTTATGATATTTTTTCTAGATTACTAGAAGAAAGGATCATTTTTTTAGCTGGTCCCATTGATGATGGTTTGGCGAATTTGGTAATTGCTGAAATTCTTCTTTTATCTTCCAAAGACGCAGAAAGAGACATTAAACTTTATATCAATTCTCCGGGGGGTTCTGTTACTGCTGGTTTAGCTATTTATGATACAATGAACTATGTAAATTGTGATGTTTCAACGATTTGTGTTGGCATGGCAGCTTCCATGGGATCTGTTTTGTTGTCTTCTGGGGCTAAGGGAAAAAGATTTGCTTTACCAAATTCTGAAATATTAATGCATCAAGTGGCGGGTAGTATAGGAGGTCAAGCCTCTGAAATAGAAATCGGGGCAAGGCAAATTATTAAAATGAAAGAAAAACTTAACTATATTTTGTCTCAAAATACCAAGAAACCATTAAAAACAGTAGAAAAAGATACAGATAGAGATTTTTATCTATCAGCTGAAGAAGCGAAGAAATATGGAGTTATTGATGAGGTAATAAAGAAAGGGGCCTAACTTTATTTAAATATCATCAAAATGAAAACAAAAATATCAAAAAGAGTCTTCCTTTTGACTCTTATCGTAATTCTTACTTTAGTAAGTAAGGTTTGTGTTATGGCTTGGACAGAGCCACAAGAATATCCTCCTGCAGGTAATGTTCCAGCTCCAATTAATGCTGGATCTGTTTCTCAAACTAAAACTGGAGGTTTACAACTTTCCACACCAGACTTAAGTGCTATAGATGATGCCACAGGTAATTGGTTTAAATTAAGTGGTGGTTATGAATATACTTATGCTGAAGCTAAAGCAATCTGTGAGGGCCAAGGAGCGCGTCTCGCTTATTATTCAGAGATAGTTGATGCTTTTAATAATGGAGCTAATAGTTGTTCTTGGGGTTGGATTGACGAAGGGTTTGTAGTCTATCCTGTGCAAGATGGAGCAGGAGCAGGCTGTGGAGGAAGTATTGGTGGGGTTAGAGTCGCATATCCAGTATTAACTAATGATAGTAGTGGATATTGTGCTAGAGATTCCTTAACAGTTAAGGGTAGTTTAGATGCAAGTGGTATTATAACGACCAAGGGACTTCTTTTGAGCCAAGGACAAAATGATGACGAGATGTATTTAGGACTTTCTTCTGATCTTTCTAATACCGATAAGATAAATTTAAATCTAACTGGTTCTGGAAATGTGATTTTTAATACAACAGGTAATGTGGGCATCGGAGACACAGATCCTATAGAAGGAAAGTTAGTTGTGAGAGGTGGGAATATTTATCTTCCTGACTTTTTAAGCACAAACAATGACTTTGCAGCTACTGTTGGATATGTTAATTCTGCTATTATTGGATCTGATTCGTATTGTCAAAGTGGATATGAAGCTGATATTGTTTCTGGTAGTTGGTATAGAATTGCTTCTAATTCAGGAAACAGAGCAAACGCTCAATTTACTTTGACAGATCAAATTGCAGGAGGAGGACATTCTGCTTTAACCTTTAGAGCAGGTACTTCTTTTAGTAATGATGCGGGAGTAAGTTTTACTCTTTTGAACCATAATATTTATAGCGTGCCTACTTTTACCAAAATTAGAATCTTACAAGCTACAACTTATGATCCTCAATATCTTGAAGTATATATTGAGAGGACAGGAACTGTTAATTTTCAAATTTGTGATAATCTGCAAACTTATGGCTGGGTTCCCTTAAATTGGGAGGCAGGAAGTGTTCCTGTGGGATATACTTCTCGTATATATGATATAGACAAACTTTTTGTTGTAGGAGATTATGATGATAGATTGACTATTAACAGAGGGGGAAAAATTGGCATTAACAATCCTAATCCTGTTTCTGTTTTGGATGTCATTGGAGATATTAGTGCTACTCAAGATGTTTGCACTGATTTAAGTGGAGGTGTTTGTTTGAGCGATGTTCTCAGTGGTGTTGTAAGCGGTTCTGGTGTACAAAATTATATTACAAAGTGGGGAGCAGATTCAGGAGATCTTGTTAGCTCTTTATTTTATGATAATGGCACTAATATAGGAATTGGAACCGTAACTCCTGAAGCGCAGTTACATTTGAATAGGTCCTCTAATACTGATTACAATTTATATATAAAAAATGGCGGGGGCGTAGCTCAAGGAATGCTAATTTCTGGAGGTAATTTTGGAAACGATGCCTCTCTATTAAAAGTGACAAATTATGATGAGAGCAATACCCTTTTACATGTCACAGATAGCGGTGTAGGAATTGGGGGAGATCCTTTATCTGGTTACATTATGGATGTGAATGGACAAGTAAGAATGTCAAATTATTATGTTTTTACTAGATTCTATGAGACCGATGCTACAGCAGGTGATTACTGGGCTTTAGCAGGAGAAGCGGGAGATTTTTCATTAAAAAAGCACGATGCTTCTATACCTGGCTGGATTGACTCTTTATATCTAAAGAGTGATGGAAATGTTGGTATCGGAGACACTACTCCTTCTTATGATTTAGATGTTTCTGGTGATATCAATGCTTCTAGCCAACTTTGTATTGCTGGTGATTGTAAAAGTGCTTGGACAGATATTGGAGGAACTCTTGATGGTTCTGGTTCTGTAAATAGAATCACAAAATGGCAGGATGCTGACACCTTAGCTGATTCTGTTATATATGAAAATGCTAGTAAAATTGGTATTGGAACAGCTAGTCCATCTTCTATTTTAGATGTTGTGGGCAATGCAGAATTTGGTAATGGTTCTTTTTCTAACCCATGGACTTTGACAGATTTTGTCAGCATAGCAAGTAATGCTTTGTCAGATAAGACAGGCTTATTGCTAAATGTCTTTGACGGGGCGCAAAATTCAAGAGTAGGACTTTACGTTGATGCAGCGAATAAAGACTTATATCTTACCAATACTTGGAGTGCTAGTGGTGATTTGAATTATAGGATTGCAAGAGATCGTTTTTATATCAAGAGCGATGGTAAGGTTGGCATTGGAACAACCAATCCTCAAAATACCTTACATGTCAATGGTAGTGCCAGATTTGATGATCAAACTCAAGTAAGAGCTGGCTCTATTTTCAATAGATTTTATGAAACAGATGCTCCTGACCCTAACGATTTTTGGGTTTTTCAAGGTACAGCAGGAGATTTTTCTGTTAGAAGGTATGACTCTTCTATACCTAGCTGGACAACACCTCTTTATCTTGACGCAAACGGTAACGTGGGTATAGGAGATGAAAATCCTAGCGATTTTAAATTAGAAGTGATGGGTTCTATAGGGCCAAGCGGTACAGGTGCTTCTTACTCTTTAGGTTCTGTTACGAGGCCATGGGACAAACTTTATGTTAATACTATTGATCCTGTTTATGAGATTGATGGAGAAAAATATGCAACCTATGTGAGTGATTTCGCTGGTGGAGTAAGGACAGAAACAAGCGGAATAATTGTTTTAGGTGGTAGTTTTAAACATGTTATTGATTTTGATAATTTAGAAAAAGGTAGTGACCTGTGGCTTTTTTGGCAAACATCTAATCAAGATATTAATAATTTGATTGTGATTTTAACTTGCGGTTTTGATGGCAAGGCTTGGTATGATAAGGAAAAGAATAAATTAATAATTTTAACCGATAAAGAAGGGGAATTATCTTATAGACTCACTATGCCAAGAAAAGATGATAAAGAGTGGAATAACTTAATTACAGAATAATGCAAAAAAGAAATTATTTATTTCTAATTATTATTTTAGTAATTGTTGTGATGTTAGGCTTTTTGTTTCAATATTATTATTCAGAGAATAAAATAAAGACAGAAAAGAATATGGAGTATATGGAAGTAGACGGAGAATTTCTTTCTATTCAAATGGTTAATTGGGAAGACCCAGAACACCCAATGCAATCTACTCCAATTAATGAAAAAGATATTCCAGAACAATCAATAAAAATTAATGTAAGCTCTGGCGGATTCTCTCCTGATACTTTTGAGGTTGAAAAAAACAGTAAGATAATTTTAAATTTAAACAATACTGATGAAAAATGGGTCCACATGTTGGTTTTTGAGGATAAAGATTTATCTGATGTGTTTATAGAAGTAGGGCCAAATCAAAAAAGGTTAATTACTTTTTATGCTCCATCAGAAAAAGGAGAGTATGGATTTTATTGCAGGGTGCCAGGGCATAAAAGTGATGGAGAAATAGGTACAATGATTGTAAAATAATAAAGGTCTTTTAAGATAAAAATATGAAAAGAAATAAGATATTATTATTCTTTTGTTCAGGTATTATTTCAGTAAGTTGTTTGCTAATTATCAGCACAGCTTTTGGAGTTAAGCTAGGGGGTAATTTAGATATGGATGAGCACCAAATTATTAATTTAGGAGGTCCTGGTAGCCCTAATTATGATGCAGCTAATAAGATTTATGTTGATTCTGCTGTTTCTGGAAGCTCTACTTTTATTCCAAAGTATGGCGCAGATAATAAGTTAACAGAATCAATTATTACAGACACAGGAACGCAAATTGGTGTTTCAGGTAATCTTGATATGAATCAAAATCAGATAATAGAAATGAGAATACAGAATATTGCGAGTCAGGCAGAAGAAGATGCTTTAAATCCTGCTGTGGGTCAAATTTGGATTAGAACAGATCTTTAGTACATTTTATTTTAAATAAAAAAGCCATTGATTTACAATGGTGCTGACAGGGAACTTCTTTTGTTAAGAAATCCCCTGCCAATTGTTTAACTTTTTACCTTGCCCCATGTAGTCGCAAGTTTGTGATGGGGCAAAACGGAGGAAATAACCTCGCTTGGGTCTGGGATTATTTCCCAGATATCGAGGTCTTCGTATTTCCTCGTTGTCCATGGAATACGACTTTTGACGACAGAAGCTCGTGACCATCCAATTACTAGATCATTCTCGGTAACTGGCTGATCAAAGCTTATGTCAATCAGTTTGTCTCCATGACTTAGGCCATATTCCGGTCCAATTCCTACGATTAATATGGCCCCCATCCCTTGTGGTGGAGTTTGTGGGAAGGGCGTTCCAGCGCTGACTTTTTCCTTCCCAATGTCATTATGAATTATGACCCATCCCAAAGAGGATGGACTCATATTATCAAACTCCAACCAATCCGAATAGTACAGCTCCAGATCTATCGCTTCAATATTATCTAGAGTGCAGGTATCGGAGATTTGTACTGTTGCAGCGAAGCCACCAGGAACGACACATACATACAATAGCAACAAGAGGAGGACTAACACCAACGGTATTTTCATCTTGCTCTCCTTTTTTGGTTGTTGATGATAAGAACTATAGATTATTAACTTCTTCTTACTACATTCTCTTCATTTTGTCAAGCATTAGGAATATAATTTATGATACATACAGAAATATTTTTAAAACATATAAAAATAACAAAATTTTTACTAGGATTATTTTTACTAGGATTTTTGATTATTCAAGCTGTTTTTGCTTTCCCTGGAGATCCTTGCGTTCTTGACTCTGATTGTGGGGTAGAAGAAGCATGTGTGGAAGATGTTTGTTGCGTGGATCTTGGTGGGGGTTGTTCTGGGGACTCAAATTGCTGTAGTAATTTTTGTCATATTGATAGTAATACCTGTCAGTTTTGTATTGGTAACGGTCTTTCTTGCGATAGCGACAATGAATGCTGTACGGGGAATTGTTTAGGCGGAGTGTGTGCCCTAGAAGGTGAAACTGGATGGGAGAAGTGTGCATCTGAGGCAGGAGACTGTATTTTATTCACACAGAATTTAACATGTGACAACGGTACGAAAATTACCTTAAATTATACACCAGGTGGTTGTGGAAGTTGTAATTTGTCTTTTGACCCTACCCCTTGGCAAACTAGTAGATGTTGTATAGATAATCCTACGAGGTGTCTGTATAGTTGTCACCACGAGGCTCTTACTGGGATTACTGGCTGTGAAGATGTTGTACCTGGGGCACAATGTGAAAAGCACTGGTCAACAGATGGTCCTTGTTCTGGTTTTTGTGTTCCTTTTTGTCCGAATAGCGATACTTACTGTCCTGGGTTAGAGCCGGACGATGGTTGTGACAACACATGTCCTGTGGGGACGAAGATAGATGGCTGTGAAGTACCGTGTTCTATATCTCAGTGTATTACTGAGGGCCATAGCAATACAACTGTTGCTATTTGTACCGGAGGAGGTAGTAGCTGTTCTAATTTATTAGGATCTTTTTCCGTAGATAGTTCTGTTTGTACAAATAGTTCTTGTGATTGTTGCGGTCCTTCGGGGCCAGTTTGTGGAGATGGAACTTGTGATCCCGAAGAAACATGTACCACTTGTCCTAGTGATTGTGGTGTGTGTTTAGGATCTTGCTCTCTATCTTACTGTCAAACATTATGGTCAGATACAACGTCTGCTTTTTGCGGTACCTACCTTGATTGTGGAGGAGATGAATATCTTGGAAGGAGAGAGTCTTCTGATTGCAATGTAATCTTTGGTCTTTATTGTAACTGTTGCAAATTAAATCCTATCTCTGTAGGCTATATTTCTATAATGTCAAATACAGGTATAATAAAGCTGGACTTAATATCGTCAGCAGATGCTGAGCTTTTAGATAGAGGAGTAATCAAAGTAGCAAGGTTTGTCGGAGACAAAGGAACTGTAGCTCATTTGGTTGAAACTAATGATCCTCTTGCTTCTCCTGTAAGAGTTAGAACGCCCCATGGGATTAAAGCGTGGAGAATTAATAATTAAATGAAGAAACTTTTTTCTATTATTATATTATTTTTAATCATTGGAACATTGTTGTGTTTTAAGATTATTAACACAAGAGAGATAGAGGCAGGAACTGATCATAATATAACAGGATTAGCTTGGTCAGAGAATATTGGTTGGATTAGTTTTAATTGCACTAATTGTG
>CAYVCP010000018.1:0-10310 GCA_964450565.1 uncultured Candidatus Saccharibacteria bacterium
CAACGGTAATAAATCCAAATCCTTTATCTGTAAGGTTTTTAATTGTTCCTTCCATATGTGTGATTATAAATTAATTAATTTTTTAAGGTTTTATCCTAAAGTGTAGCTCTCTGAATAAACTCGACTAAATTCTCATGATGCAACTATCTTATATAAAGAATATAAACATAAAAAAAAGCATTAGTCAAGCAAAAATAACTGAATTATTTTTTCTTTTTAGAAGAGACGGGTTTTTTAGCTTTACTCTTAACTGTTTTTTTTGGTTTAGAAACTTTTGTTTTTTTGCTTATTTTCTTTTTAACAGGTTCAACAATATTTGGTTCTATGGGAGCTACAGGAGTTACTATCTTTAAAATCTTATCTAACTTTGCGTTTATCATTTCAAGCTGTTTGCTTGTTTGATCAGAACCCTTACCATATTCTTTTTTACCAAAACATTCACTACAATAAACAGGTTTATCGTTTGTGGGTTTAAAAGGAACCTCGCATTCTCTTCCGCAGTTATCACAAATCACTTTATACATTCTTTTATCATTAGAATTAAACCTTCCAGAATCTCTTCTACTAGATCTGTTTTGCCCTACGCTTTTCTTGTTCCTAAAACAATCATCACAAAAAACAGGTTTATCGTTTGTGGGTTTAAAAGGAACCTCACATTCTTTTCCACATTCACTACAAACTGCCTTGTGCATTGTTGGTCTTTCTGAATTACGACCATCAAACCTTCTGTCATTTCCCCTACTACCAAACTTAGTGTTTCTTCTAAAATTTTCCATATTTTTTAGTTATCGTTTTAACTAATAGAATTATATGCTTATAATCAATAAAAAGCAATGCTAAACAAAGAAACTTATTTGTCTAATGCTTAATGAAATAAAAGATAAATTATCTTGTAGTAATAGAAAGGTCTATTAATTAAATAAATATGAAAATAAAACAATTCACCAAGAAACACAAAATAATTTCTTTGATTATAATAATCGTTCTTATTTTAATCACTTATTTAATGCTAAGGGTTATTTTTAAACAAGAGGTAAAAGCTCAATATATAACAAGAGCTGTAGAAAAAGGGACTCTTATCACTTCCGTATCAGGTACAGGACAAGTTTCTTCCAAGAATCAGATTGAACTTAAGTCTCAAGTTTCGGGCAATATCCTCAGCATCAATGTAAGGAATAATCAAACAGTAAAGACAGGTATTTTAATCGTACAACTTGATGATAAAGAAGCACAAAAAAATATAAGAGATGCAAAAACTAATCTTGAATCCATAAATATTGATTTACAAAAATTAACACAACCAGCAGACGAACTTGATATCTTACAAGCTGAAAATAGTTTATTACAAGCTAAGGAATCAAAAGAAAAGACAGAATATAATCTCGAAAAAGCTTACGCTGATGGATTAAATACTATTTCTGATACTTTTCTTGATTTACCCCCTATAATGACAGGCTTACATGAGATGCTTTATGGCACAAACCTTTCTGGAACTAACCAGTGGAATCTTAATTATTATGCTGATGCAATAAAATATTATACAGATCAAGCCCTTTCTTTTAGAGATACAGCTGACGAAAACTATGGAACTGCCAGAGTAGCTTATAACAAAAGCTTTGATAATTACAAAGTAACGACTAGATATGCTACATCATCAACCATTGAAAATCTTCTTGATGAAGCCTACGAAACAACAAAATTAATTTCTCAAAGCATTAAGTCAGCAAATAATTTAATCGATTTACATGAAGACACGCTTACACAAAAAAGTATTATGATTAAATCGCTTGTTTCCACACATCAGAATTCCCTTTCTAGCTACACTAATACAACCAATAACCACCTTTTAAGTCTATTAAGTATGCAAAGCGCTATCAGAAATGCGAAAGAAGATCTACTTAATGCCGAAAGAAGTATTATAGAAAAAACAAAAAGTTTAGAAAACCTAACAAAGGGAGCAAGTTTATTAGACATTAAATCAAAAGAATTATCTGTAAAACAAAAAGAAAACACTTTATTAGACGCAGAAGAAAAATTAAAAGATTATTATATTAGATCTCCGTTTGATGGCGTTATAGCCAATTTAAGCGTCCAAAAAGGAGAATCTATCTCATCTGGTAATGTAATTAGCTCAATTATTACAGAACAAAAAACAGCACAAGTTACCTTAAACGAGATTGAGGCTGCCTTAATAAAAGAAGGACAAAAAGCTATATTAGAGTTTGATGCTCTTGATGAACTTTCGATCACAGGTGAAGTAATAGAGATAGATACTATTGGAACTGTTAGTCAGGGCGTTGTTAGTTATGATGTTAAAATACTTTTTGATATGCAAGACGAAAGAATAAAAGCAGGCATGAGTGTCTCTGCTTCTATTGTTATTGAATCCAAACAAAACGTTTTATTAATTCCTTCTGTAGCATTAAAAAACCGAGGAAGTATGAACTATGTTAACATTTTAATAAATGACAAAATAGAAACAAAACAAGTTGTTGTAGGATCCACAAACGATATTATGGTTGAGATAATAAAGGGACTAGAGAATGGGGATATGGTTATTACACAAACTATTTCAAAAGAAAATACTAACACGATAACAGGTGGTTTCGGAGCTCCTAATGACAACACAAAAAATATGATGAGGATAATGAGATAATTATGATTGAATGTAAAAATATTACAAAAATTTATCAAACAGGAGGTACAGATTTTAAGGTTTTATCTAATGTTTCTTTTAATATTCAAAAAGGAGAATTCGTAGCTATTATGGGTCCTTCTGGTTCTGGGAAATCTACTTTAATGCATATTTTAGGAGCGTTAGATAAACCAACACAGGGTAGTTACTTTTTAGATGGAAAAAACATGCTTTCCTTACAAGACAATGAATTAGCTGAAATTAGATCCCAAGAGATAGGGTTTGTCTTTCAATCATTTAATCTTCTCCAAAAATCAACTGTTTTAAGGAACACAATGCTCCCTTTAACTTATAGTTATAAAATAAAAAAAGAAGAAAGGGAACAAAAAGCAGAGAAATCATTATTAGCTGCTGGTTTAGGAAAAGACAGATGGCTTCATCTTTCTAATCAGTTATCTGGAGGTCAAATGCAAAGAGTTGCCATAGCAAGAGCACTTGTCAATGAACCGTCTATAATATTAGCTGATGAACCAACTGGAAATTTAGATTCTAAAACAGGAGACATCGTTTTAAATACTTTTAAAGAATTGAACGAAAAATACAAGCATACGATCATTTTAATTACTCATGAAAGATATGTTGCAGAACATGCCGATAGAGTAATTGAAATAAGAGACGGTCAGATAATAGCTGATAAAAAAATTTGATGTTATTTTCAGATTTATTACAAGAAACATATTTTGCACTAAAAGCTAATAAAGCAAGGTCTTTTTTAACTGTTTTGGGCATTGTTATTGGAATTGGATCTGTAATCTCAATGATTTCTATAGGCCAAGGAGTTACCAAAGATATCGAAAATAAAATCCAATCCTTGGGATCCAATCTTTTAATTGTAATGCCAGGATCTCAAAAAGCTGTAGGTTCTGTTATAAGGGGTGGAATGGGTTCTGCAAATACTCTTAGTACAGAAGATGCAGAATATATTGAAAAAAATGTAAACAATTTAAAAGGAACAGCTCCTGAAGTTTCCTCGAGAGAACAGGTGAAGAACAAAACAAACAACACAAACACAAGCATTTATGGGGTTGATGCTGGTTATGCTGATATAAAAAATGTTGAGATAGAAATAGGAAGTTTTATTAGTGATGCAAATGTAAAAAGAATATCAAAGGTTGCTGTCTTGGGTCCCCAAGCAAGAGATGATTTATTTGGAGAAGATATAAATCCTGTTGGAGAAAAAATAAAAATAAAAAGTCAAGAATTTACTGTTATTGGGTTAACAAAAACAAAAGGAGGAACTGGATTTGGAAGTTCTGATGATTTAATATACATCCCAATCACAACAGCTCAACATTATGTAACTGGCAATGATTCTGTAAGCGCAATTAATATTGAAGTAACGAAAGAAGAGCTAATGGAACAAGCCCAGCAACAAATTACTATGTTTTTATTGCAAAGACATAATGTTAAAGAAGCAGATTTCTCTATTATGAATCAAGCTGATATTATGGAAACCATGTCTTCTGTATCTGGGGCTTTAACTTTATTTCTAGGAGCCATTGCTGGTATCTCGCTCTTGGTTGGTGGAATCGGAATTATGAATATGATGTTAACTTCAGTTACAGAAAGAACAAGAGAAATCGGTTTAAGAAAATCTCTGGGAGCTAAAAAAAGAGATATCAATAATCAGTTTCTTGCAGAGTCTATCGTTCTTACATTAATTGGTGGTGTTATAGGAATTATTATCGGTTGGATTATAGCAATCCTAGTAAGCAAGTTCGGAGGGATAACAACCGAAATTACAATATCTTCAATTTTCTTAGCTTGTTCTGTATCTGCTTTGGTCGGAATTGTGTTCGGATATTATCCCGCAAAAAGAGCTTCAAAGTTGAATCCGATTGATGCTTTAAGGTATGAATAAAATATACTTTACTTTATCTTCTCTTTCTATCTGCTCGCACCCTATCTATCTCAGATAAATTTTGTTTTCTGAGCCTTATGCTTTTTGGAGTAATTTCTAAATATTCATCCTCTGATATTATTTCCATCCCTCTTTCCAAAGTTAATTCCATTATAGGGGCAAGTTGAGTTGCAACATCAGATCCAGAAGCACGCATATTTGTAAGATGTTTACCTTTAATCGGATTTACTGTCATATCTATTCCTTTAGATGTATTACCTATTACCTGCCCCTCGTAAACATTGACATTAGGGCCTACATATAAAACTCCACGCTCTTGAAGATTTGCTAATGCATATGCTAACACTTTCCCAGTTTCTCCAGAAATCATAGACCCAACTTCATATCTTTCAATTTTGCCAACATATGGTTTAAAACCAATTACCTCACTACAAAAAATTCCTTCGCCTTTTGTGTCTACAATAAATTCACTCCTATAACCAAGTAATCCTCTAGTTGGAATTTGATAAATTAAACGAGTATAATTTTGTTCAGGACGCATAGAAATCATATGTCCTTTTCTCTTAGAAATCTTTTTTATAACAGTACCAACTGCTTCTTGCGGAGTATCAAGAGTAACTTGTTCAAACGGTTCATACTTAACACCATCTATCTCTTTAATAATAGCTCGGGGTTGAGAAACTTGCATCTCATAACCCTCACGACGTATATTTTCAAGTAAAATTGCAATCTGTAATTCTCCTCTTCCATAAACTTTAAAATAATCATTTGAAGAAAAGTCTATCTTTAAACCAACATTAACTTCTAGCTCTTTCTCTAATCTCTCTTTAATTTTTAAACTGGTTACATTTTTTCCCTCTTTTCCAACAAAAGGAGAGCTATTTACTAAAAAGTTTAAACAAATAGTTGGTTCATCAATTTTAATAGCTGACAATATTTTTTGATCTTCATCGCTACAAATAGTGTCGCTGATATAAATATCAGGTAAACCAGCGATCATAACAATATCACCAGCAACAGCTTCTTTTGCTTCTTTTCTTTTTAAGCCTTCAAAAGTAAATAATTTTAAAATGTTGCCAGGAATAACTTCACCCGTATGTTTTTTAATAAAAACCCTATCTCCAACTTTTATCTTACCTTGATAAACCCTACCTATACCCATACGACCAAGATAATTATCATAAGCTAAATTAAAGGCTTGAAAAGCAAAAAGAAGAGACGTATTTGCTTGGGCTGGTGGAATCTTTTCTAAGATTGTATCAAGAAGAGGAACAAGATCGTTGGATTTATCTTTTAAATTAAGCTTTGCTATTCCGTCTTTGGCAATCGTATAAACAGTTGAAAAATCAAGCTGTTCATCATTTGCTCCAAGATCCATAAAAAGTTCTAATATCTTTTCATGAGCCCATTCTGGCCTAGAAGAAGGCTTGTCAATTTTATTCAAAACAACAATCGGTTTTAACCCGAGCTCTAATGATTTTTTCAAAACAAATTTAGTTTGTGGCATTGGACCCTCTTGTGCGTCCACGACAAGTAAAACAGCATCAATGGAACGCAAAACTCTTTCTACTTCAGAACCAAAATCTGCATGACCTGGAGTGTCCACAATGTTAATCTTCGTGTTTTTGTAAAAAACTGAAGTATTTTTTGAATAAATTGTAATGCCACGTTCTTTTTCAAGATCTTCCGAATCCATACTAGCGTTTTCATCATCAACCATGCCCGTTTGTTGCATTAAAGCATCAGTTAAACGAGTTTTACCGTGATCTACGTGAGCAATAATTGCAATATTTCTAATTTCCATAAAAAAATAAAATCCCTCCTAAAGCGAGGAAGATAACATAATCTTACGACAAAAATACTTGTTTGTCAATTTAAACTGGAGTTTAGCTTTGATTGTTTTCTGAAATTTTAGTGCTTTAACCTAAAAAGCAATAGCATTAAACTCTTTTATATTGTTGATTTCATGTCAACAGCATTTTGTTTAAAAATCTCATGTAATCTTTTTTGTCCTCGAAAATTAAAAATTTTATTTTGAATATCGTTTGGAAATATATTTTTTACATCTTCAGCGTATAAAGATCCATCACGTGGAGATTGATGAGAGAATTTATCTATTGAGAAAAAAGAAAAAATATTAGGATAATCAACCAAAACCGGACCAGAAAAACCGCTTAACTCTATAATTTCTCCATTTTCAATCCTATACTCCTGACAATATACCCAAAGAGATAAGGGAAATAAATCCTCTTCGTTTCCTAAGTTTTCAAACACACAAAGATTTTGACTGTTTTTCTCTGTGTGCCAAGAAAATTGATCTTGTGAAAGTAAGTATTCTTCAATCGCTCTATCCCTTGGAGAAATAAATTGTTGCTTTTCTGTTGAGGATAATACACTTTGTATATTATTTCTTTTTTTGTAAAAAAATAAAAAAGAGTTTACAGTAATCAGAATTCCTAAAAACAAAATCAGTAAATAATATATGTTTCTATTTTTCATATATCATTATATATGGTTGTAACTTAACCTTCAACTGTCAGTCATATTCACTAAACTAGCCCAAATTAGTTATGGACTAAGCCCCTTATCTTAAATCTTAAAAATGAAAGCAACATATATTCCAAAATTATCAAAGTAAAGAAATTATCTAAAAATACTCTAACTTATCTTATTTGATTCTTTCTTAGTTATTAATCCTTTTAACCTATCTTTCTGCCAAAAGGATACGCCACCAACAATAATAATAACCGCTATTATCACATAATAAGTGATATGCCCCTTGTCATCTCCTTCTGTCTCATCCTCTCCTTTAAGCTCTGGTTCTTTTACTTTTAGAATAGCTAAATCAGAAACTTGTCCTTTCATAGTCTCAACTTTAGCCCCTAGTGTCTCTACTTTTTGATCAATCTCAGCTAATAATTCTTTAGCTTCTACGTTCTCTGGATCTCCTTTTGTGACAATTTTCATAATAGACAATAAGCCATCGTAAAGATCTAATTCATCTTTATTAGAAACATAATCAAAAACTATTTCTCTATCTGGATTATCTGCTGTAACCTGATTGTCATACATGATTTGTAGCTCATCTTGTGCTTGATAATCTTCTGGCTCAGCCGCTAAAACGATCATGGAACTATTTTCTTCCTGTTTAGCTAAAGGAAATTGCATTAAATCAGTAACTGCCCCTTCCATCATAGAAGTATTCTTGCCAAGGACTAAAAACCAAGTAATTAGCTCAGTATTATTTAATACAATGGTATCAAACTTATCGTATGACTCTTTTATTGCTTTAGTGGTTTTTGATACAGCCGTATAGAATTGAGGAGCGGTAAACAAAGTAACTTTATCTATCGATTCTAAAACCAAGCCCTTTATCAAATCAGCATAAGCTCTAAACATATCAATATTATACTGTAAAGCTGTCTGTCCTAAATACTTATCGGCAAACGAAACATAATCGTCTCTAGCAATTTCGATATGAGCTTGTACTAAATCAAGAGAAAGATTACCCGCATCTATTTTCTGTTTAGTTAACGATAAAAGCTCATTTACTCTTTCTTGATAATACTTATCCAAAGCTTTTTTCGTCATTTCTTCAGCACTAAATTCTTTTAAAAATGACTCTATTTTTTCTTTAAGGTACTCTTGAGCTTCTGTAACTTTGCCTTCTTTCATTTCTTCTAATGTAGGAATACTACCTAAATCATCAACGTAATCAGCCAAAAGCTCGTCGTATAAAAAATCTATAATCCTTGGATTCAAGAAAGGTATTCTTTCTAATACTACGTAACGTAATTTCCCCCACATTGACTCAATATATTTTAAAGGTAATTTTACTATCTTATTGTAGAGTTGCTTAAATTCTTCTGGGCTTATATCCAGAGCCTGATCACCTAAATTATCCAGTGGTTTTGTAATAAACTTAGTAAACTTTTCTACAGCTTTTGTCATATCCAAAAGATCGTTTAAGGTATCTGCTATTACTCTAGCGATATTAGCTGATGAATCTTTGGATAACACTTGGCTATTGTTCATAATAGCTAAGCTATAACCTACAGCAAAAGCCCCTGCTTTTACTTGCTCTTCGCTACTTTTGTTATTTGCTTTAGCTATTTCTTTAGGAAAATCATTCAAGAAATCTAAAATACCTTGCTCAGAAGCTTTTAATTCTTCGTAGTGTCTCTTGCCTTCGGTCTGCATAGTTACCAATCTACCGTCTAGCTTCATCTCAAGCTCAACTGTTTTTACCTCTTCTCCATAAATTTTTTGAGATGTTTTTATTTCTGCTTTTCCTTGTTCGTCAGTTATAGCTTCTTCGTAATCCTCATATTTAATCCTAGCATTAGCTATGGGATATTTAATACCATCTTCTAGATAATAAACAAAAACATTACTTTTCTTTGCCTCAAAAAGAATGGCTGTCTCCAAAGGCTTCATACCAATCTTTTCCACAGTAATAGGAGAAGCCATGGCTGTGAATAAGAGAATCTCATAATTATCCCTTTCTTCTTTCTCTTTATTCTTGTCATAATACCAGATATATAAATAATCAGCTGGCTGACCCTCTACTTCGCCTAAATCAGTTGTCTGATACTCAACTATATATCCGTTTTTATCACCAGAAACATTAATATTTCCTTTTTTCTCTGTTCTCGTATATCCAATTTCAAAACGTAAATTAGCCAAACTATCATCGTCTGGATAAGTCCCTTTAATGAGAAATTTTGTGTT
The DNA here is from genome assembly GCA_964450565.1 of uncultured Candidatus Saccharibacteria bacterium. Taxonomy (GTDB): domain Bacteria; phylum Patescibacteriota; class Minisyncoccia; order Minisyncoccales; family CG1-02-41-26; genus CAYVCP01. Next base: position 9,288 of record CAYVCP010000018.1, read on the forward strand.
TGTTTTACCATCAGCTAACAAGGGCGGGGTCAATTGTCCTTCTATCACTTTTATTTCTAAGTTAATTGACTTAATCTCCTTACATGACTCTTCTTCTTTTTTATAACCATCATCACAAAAACATTCCCCTGTTTCCTCATCGTAATTCATATTAGAATCATTCCCACAAATCTCACTAATTTTTTTACATTTACCATCAACTACTGCTTCTAAATTAGAACAAGTAATTTGAGAGCCTTGTCTTTTGACAATAAACTCTTTTGTTCTAAGGTCCTCTTTTGCTCCTGTTGAAGGTCCAGTATTTATTTCAAAAGCAAGACCGTCTTGCTTGGCCGAAGCCATAATACCCCTAAAATCCATAGAACCTACGCTACTCTCTACCTCAAGGCTCACACGGCCAAAAGGATATTCGTCACAAGCTGATACAAAATACTCGCAGTACTTTTCATTGGGCTCAGTAAAACCACCCCTCCATATGGGGCCTTCCAAAGTTACGACATCAACATAGGAGCTATAGGGAATCTGGAACCATGAGCCATCAGCATATTGTGCACCATCCATCTTACAGCAATCACAGCCATTAGAATTCCATTCACTTTTCTTGCTATAAAACCTTTGGTCTTGATTACATAAAGCATATGTCGTAATGGTGCCTGTAATTTCTCCTTCTACTCCATATTCAGCACCAAAGGGACCATAAGAACCATCTTCTGTTTTGTCAATGTAAAAATCAAAATCAAGGTCATAGCTATTTTTAACAAAACTATCAGAATAAGACGGATGATATGGTTCTGTGGTAAACTCGAAAGAATGCTTGAAGTAATGTTTTTGACCAAACTGCATTCCTTCCTCAGCCTTTATTGTCTTACATACCATAAAAACACTCACTAACAACAAACAAGTAACCACGAGAAAAGAATACTTTTTCATAAGATTATTTTAGATTAAGTTTACCTTTGTTTTATTTTAACATAATAAAGAAGAATATGTCTAAAACATATTCCTTTTTTAGCTCTCGTTCTC
>CAYVCP010000019.1:0-10112 GCA_964450565.1 uncultured Candidatus Saccharibacteria bacterium
GAAATAGTCCTCTTTTTTTGTATACTGATAATATCCTTCTTGAGTGTCTCTGTTATTATAGTAGTACAAATCTGCATCATCTTTTAGCGTGTCTAAATTAACCACAACATCGCTTTTATTAAAAGCGTCGTCCAAATAGATTGTAAAAATAGGAAATGTTTTTTCTCTCTTTTCGAAAAATAATTTCAAGTTGCCAGAAAAATAATCTCCGCTATGCAGTATTGCAAGATAGTCGTGTTCTTCTCTACTTGATTCATTTCCCTCATCATCTTTAGAAATTTTAATATTTTTAATATCTATTTTTTGAGTTTGATCATCAAAACTAACATCACTTTGACTTAGATCTTCCTGGCTAGAGATAAAATATCTGCTTTCTCCTGCTTCAGAGTATAAATAAACACCAGGACCTGTCCCTTCTATAGCAAAAGAAAGAGGGGGAAATACTGCCTTTTCTCCTTCGTTCACAAGCGGTTTATCTTTTGTGTTATCTAAAAAAGAAACTATACCTGTAAAAAAATCAGTACCGTTATTTTCTCCAGAAATTGTATCTTTAAAATCATTTATGACAACATATTTAATCTTTAGATCTAATGTTCTGTCAACAGCTTCTCTGCCATCAGTTATGTTGCCTGTATTTTGATCAATGAGACCATCTGATGTATATTCTCTTTTTTCAAAATCTGAATTAAAATTTATATCTTGATACGCAGTAACTTTCACATTATCTATTTGATCCCCTAAAAATCCAATAGCTTTAAGGTTAAAGTTTTGAAAAGTGAGCTTTTTTAGATTCTCATTATTTACATCGTTCGCATCATTAAAAACTAATTCTCCAAATTCTTTTCTCATATCTCTTATTTCGTGAGTTAAAAAGAAAATCTTCTTTTGATCAGCAAGTTCTTGTAAACTTTTTCGTACTGTACCTATTCCCAAGTAAGCGTCTAATCCTTCTTCCGAAAAAAGCACTAATCCTGAATCAAAAGAAACCGTCTTAATAGAAAGAATAGTAAGTTGGGGATTAATGAGAACTAAGATGAGATAAGACGTAGCTAAAATTGCTAAACCTAAAAAAGCATTAGACATACGCTGTCTTGCGGCTTGAGTCACAGTAGGATTCCCGCTTGATACAAGATACTGTATGCCAGAGATAATTAAGGTAATCAAAACAGCTACAATAGCAATAATGATAGCCCAAGAAGCAAAATATTTAATTGCTCCTGGAAGAGAGTTCTCTTGGGTTACGGTTTGTTCAATACTAGGACTATCATCTGATACTTTCGGATAATTAAAATCTAGATCTAAGGCAAAAATGTCCAAAGCAAAAAAAGCAATCATTCCACAGACAAAAAGAGATATTAATATTTTCTTTTTTTTAATCATTTTTCTAATGATGTTTCATGACAGCAAACCCAATTATAATAGCTTCCTCCGCATAACCATTCTATGCAGTTTTCTCTTGAAAGAGCATGCCCTTGACCATCTGTGCAAAGACATTCAAAACATTCATCATTTAACGAGCCACTACAAACAGAACCACAATTGCCTACTTCTGTTTTGTTATAAAGGATGCAATTAATTTGAGCTAAAACCGATTTTCCCTCACACTTAGCTAAACATTCAACGCAATCTTCGTCTGCCCCATCATTACATTCGTCAATACACACTTCTGACCAGGCTTCGGGCCAATAATGTCCTTGCTCTAAAGCTATTGCGCATTGTATAGGGAAAACATCTCCTATTTTCCCAGCAAGAGCTCTCTTCTTATCAACAGTGGATAAAACACAAGAATGTTGAGTACCTACAGAAGGAGTAAGCCATTTATCAACAAGCTCTAGCTTTCTTTGTACGGCCTCCAGTCTTGTTATTTTTGTAACATAAGGAATTTCTCCTGGGTGTTTTGTTTCTTCTGTAACAAATTCTGTTTTTTTAGAAAATAAATCATGGATATTTGCTCCAGCACCATGTAAAACGCTCTGTAAATTAATAAAACTAGCTAAAACATGGTCATCTATCACAGGACATGGTTCTCCAACCCCTCCGTCCTTGATACATAAAGGTAAATGAGCACCTACGATCTCACCACTTTTTACCAAAGCATTATATTTCAGCTTTAAATCAGGACCTATGTCATCAACTCGCGGTTTACACTTTTCAAAATCGCAAACTTCATTGTTCTCTGAGATTAAAGCAATAAGTTCTGTTAAGTACCCAGAAGAACTAATCATATCCTTCACGCTTCCCCTATATGCTTTATAAACAATATCCATTATTGCTTTTACCTCTTCTGCTGCTTCTCCTACAGGAATAATCGCATCGCACACCATATCTCCCAAACCACTTGCCTTAACTGGCTCTTCTTCTTTCTGTAAAAATCCAACAGCCAAAAGGACTGTCATAAATGCGATAATAAAAATTTTAAATATAAAATCAAGCTTTTTCATCTTTTATAAATTATTATACCTTATTTCTTTTTTTATTCCTAAGAACCACTATTCTTTATCCAATACCCTTTTATACTGATCAGGTTCATTTCCTAGGGTTCCCCAAGGCCTTTCTAATTCTGCCTCTAAACTTTCAGCTAAAACCAATAAAGGCCACCTCAACATCCAGACCAAACTACAATAAGGATTGGTCAGTGGAGCTAATGTTAAAGGTAATCCAGAAACACAGAAAGGAATTTTCTTAACTGTAATATCGCATACGCTCTGTCCACAAGTACATTGTTGAGAAGCCATGTTGACAGCATTAGCTACAGCCCAAACTATCTGAGCCTTTGTTTTAATAACTTTTGCTCTGTTATACATCACCTCAACAACCTCATTAAGCTTTTCGTCAATTGGCTGAACATCAAGTTCCAATTTCAACGTAGCATTATCAGAAGACTTCCATGTCCCAAGATATCTCCTACTTTGATCGATTGTTTTCAAATAACGCCTCGTAGCACTAAAATGACTATCAAGAGAGTTAAAAAAGCTATCAATATTCGGACAAACATTCCCTCCCTGTAAGCTAGTTGATTTTCTCCCATTCGTATAACTTACAGCTGGACCACTCACGCATCTTGGATAACCAAAAACCAACCCTCCCAATAAACCCGCCTCTGTATTTGTCTCTTCGTCCCCCTCCCATAGTTCTCCAAAAACTTTTCCAAAATTCTTAATCATACTTATCAAAGCTTGCGCATTTTTATAAAGAGTTTTCGCTTCACTAGCCACATTCTTTAACCCACCATAAGCTGAATTACCCGATTGAATTCCTGTTATAATAGACCAAAATTTCATTAACTCAGTAAGAGGGGTCCTAATATCATTCAAATTTTGTCTACAAACTCTTTCAGCCTTTATCCTAGCAACCACAGCCTCTTTATTATCAGTATTAGGATCGGTCAAATCAACCCCTAAAGTACTTTTACACTGAAATTCATCAGCAGCAATATTTTCTTCGCAAAGTTCTCTCAAATCTTTGCTAATTTCTTTTACTTGATCGCTCTTATTACCACATTTTTCTTTTTCAATAGACCAAACCTTATCACCACACTTAAACGCTCCCCTAAGCTCTGCAAAATCATCGCACTGTCTCTGTAAAGATTGGTGGTAGTCAAGTTCATCACATTGATCTTGTAACGCAGGTATTGCAGCTACCCCGCCTAATTCATTATCAAGAAAATCTTGAAAATCATTTAAATTCCTTAAATCTTTTTGAGTTTGTATACATAGGGTTTGAGCTCCTAAATATTTGTCAGCATATTTAGCCTCTTGCCCCACGCACTTGCTTTTAGGAGGCCATTGTCTTTCTGCGATAGTTAAAGAAGTGTCCCAAATAATGTTGTTATAAAGGCCTGTACCACCATCATTGAAAATCTCATTACAATAAGAATCTGTCGTACACCCACTCTGATTATTGCAAAACCCCCAAATCGTCAAACTTTCGTCTAGACAAAACCATTTCGGACATTCAATACAAGCATCTTTTTCACCGGCACAATTTTCTTCTGTGATACATTTTCTACTTTCTTCAATGCTTTCTATTCTTTTTTGGATACTATCTGGTTCATCAATTATTTCTTGTAACACATCTATGTCTATGCCAGCTAAAACTTGACATTTTTCATTTAAGGATCTGTCAGATAAGATATCTTTATCTACCGTATTTATACACATTTCTTTTATATCTACTGGATCTGTTTTAAAAACTATATCTAAAGCATCACAAGCGCTTCTTAAATTGTTGCTCTCGTCTCCAATTTTTTCCCACCAAAGAATGCGAAAATCCTCTCTTATATCTATAATATCGTTTTGATATTGATCTACCCTGTCGTCGCCCTTGAAAATGGTTTTTAAAGAACTTGTTGCTGTTACCAAATGATTATTGCGAGACGTATTAACGGCATACTTAATATTATTAAAAACATCTGCTAAAAAACTGAGGGGCGTAGATATAATATTACCCTTTACGTGCTCCCAATTTTCTTCATCTTCTCCTTGACCGACAAAAAGATCTTGGAACGGTTTTTTAATATCGCAACCTGCTTTGTTATCCCAAAACTTTAAACAGCCAGTAAGTGCTGTCTCAGTTTCATTTACTATTCCCGTATCAATTTTCAAAGGAGCCATTTTAATTTCCGGATTCAACTCTTCAATATTATCAAAGGCTTCAGAAGAAAGCTCTGCTGTTCTTTCAAAACTCCTTAAAACATCTAAAAACTTTATTAACTCTTCAAATGTTCTCTCAATTCTTTCGTCTTCAAAACATTTTAATTTATTTAAAAATAAGTCATTCGACATAGAAATTTCAGGACACCCAGAAACAGTTTCCACTTTTCCGTCAGGCGTTGTCACAATATTGCCCTCATCATCAATCTTGGCATATTCAGAAGAATCATATTGCCCTATTTTCTTTTCTAAATATAAAACAATTTCTCTTTGAATAGCATCAAAAGCCTCTACTAATGAAGGTGAAGATAAGTCTAACATTTCTTTGAACATATCTATGTGTGTTTTTTTCACCCTTATAGGAGTATCAACATCTCCCATAGTCTCCAATGCAGCTCTCATCAAAACCTCTAAGGGAGAGAAATTTGTCTTGAATTCTGGCAACGCTCTCTCGCTAATATATTTTGTTTCTTGTTTTGTAATAATAATATTTTGCACATATTCTCTGACAGCTTCGGATTCAGTTTTAGCAACTGTCTCTTGTTCCTTATTCCAAACTTCAAAAATATTTTCAAAAGAGTTCTTTATATCATCAAAGGATTCATCTAAAACAATGGGTAGCTCTTCTTTAAGTTTATCAAAAGAAACTACATCTAGATTTTCTAAGTATTCAGTATATGCTTTTTGTAATTCAGAAAATTCTTCGTATTCATTGAACCATTCGTCCTTGCACCAACACGCTCCCCTCGCATTCTCTATATTACAACGCTCCAAAGAAAGTAATTCTTTGTTGCATTCATACATATTGTCTTGATAGTAGTCTTTGCAAAGGAGATAGATTGTGTAATCATTGAAGCGACTACATTTTCCTATGTTTTCACAAAGATTATCTTCGCAAATACTACGATTATCTGCCAATTCATGTAAACAATAATCCTTATAAGCATCATCTACATCATCACAATCATCCTTACAGTCTTCTTTGTCATCGTAGCAATAACCATTATCAATTTCTTGTGCTTCAGCTTCTGGTTTACAAACATCATTACAATAATCAGTGCAATCACCCCTACAATCACTTTCCAGTCTCAAAATACACGAATCTTCATCCACGCCACACTGATCTAAACAAGTGTTGCAAATATTTATGTATTGATTATGTTTCTCAAGAGCTTCTGTGGCTTGTTGGCCATAAGAAATAATCAGCTCTCCAATAACCTTTTTAAAATTCTCTAATAAGGTGTCAGCTTGATCAACAGCATAAATCAAGTCCTCTTTTGCTTTTTCTATGGTAAATACTATTAATGGATCTTTAGGGGAGAGTTGCATTTCCAGGGCCTTTTTTAAATCATAAAATTTAGAGTCAGAAAGCACCACGTTATTGATTTTATCTTCCCAGTTTTGAAAGGCTACATCAGAATCATAACTTTCAATAAATGTTTCATTCATATCGTCTTCAGTTTCCTTAATATTTTCACCACACCAAAAAGCATCTGTCCAATAAGGTGTTGGTCTAAACTTTTTAATTGGCTCTGCCTCATAGGTTAGTTTTAAGCCATGATTCCTTAGAGAAAGCATACCTATGTCGTTTCTCATTTTATCTATTTCTCCAAAAAAAGCGTCTTCTGGATCTTCGTAGTCGGGATTATCTTCCCGAAAAGCAATATTATACCAAAGATCTAACTGGCTAATCCAGTATTTATAGGTTTTGTGCATAGTCTCGTGATAGTGGTCTCCTCCGATTTCTTCAAAATATTCTTGACCAAACTTTTCAATAAACATTGTTTTGACTTCTTGAAAAGCACTGTCATTCCAATAGTCATCAGAATGATACAATTTCATTATCTCTTCATTAAACTCTATATCAAAAAGATATTTTAAGTCTTGAGCTCTTTCGCAAACTTGTTTAAAAGCATCTAGCCAATTACAACCCTCTATGTCTAAGATAGATCCAGCAATAGCTGGTATTGTAAGGTCACATTTAGTTTGTAATAAGACCCTTTCTGGCATTACACAGATCGAGTTTGAATCGGGAACACAAGAAAAATATTCATCAAATAAGGGTGCATAAAGAGCACCTCCATTTGCTGCACACGAAAAAGGACTCTCTTTGATTCCCCCAGGACTTAACTCTGTTATCACTGAACCATCTTTTAATGTTCCCATTGCCAAAACGTCCCCTATAAAAGAATCAATAGTTTCAAACACGGCAGAATAATCTCCGAGCATTTTTTCTAAATCTTGCTTTCTACTTAATTGACTATTGAATAAAAACTCTATTTCTGATTCGTGCTTTAATTTGTTTCTAATTACTTCAATATTATTTGAAATTTGACTATTTAATTTCAAGGCTTCTGTCTTAGCTATAACAAACTTCTCGTTATAAACCGCATAATTACTCAATAAATTACTTAAATTATCCGACCCTTGTTCTGCTCTCTCTTCATTAAAAACTTTTGTAGCAACACCAGCTCCAACAGCCATACCAATCATACTTCCTATGTCCTCTCCTTTTCCTCCTCCTATACCTCCCCCTATACGACTCCCTAATTCTCCAACCACAACAGCACCAGCTCCAGCGATTAAAGCATCAGAAAATTTCAAACCTAAATTAGTAAATGATTCATAAAAATTAACTAAGCTACTTGTAATCGTTAAAATATTGTTGACAAAACCAATGCCGTCTGTCAAAAGTTTCTTAAGCGTTTGCCACATATCCTTAACCTGGTTAATAATTTTAATAATATTAAGAATTTTTTGTAAAACTGTTAAAAAACCTCCTGGCAAAAAAGCAATTGCTACATCAACAATACTAATAACATAGCTAATCTCTCCTAACTGCAAAGTACAAGAAGATTTACAATTTTTTAAAAAATTGCATTCTGTAAACGGATCTGTATTGTTATATATTCTCTTTGCTAAAAATGCTACATTAGCAGCAACATTCTGAAGCCTACCAAGATTAGTACAAGCAATTCGTTGAGCCTTATGCTGTTCTTGAGTTAAAGGATCCTCTAATGGAGAAAGCGGGATACCAAGTTGGCATTCTGGTGGCGATTTTATATCTGGTTTTAAAAACTCTCTGCCGTTTTCAGCTAAAATATCTGTTCGCAAATCAATACCAAGATCTAAATACGAAAAAAAGTTTACACATTCACCATTTTCTTTATGAATACAAGGCAAAAAGCATCCTTTTTCATCACCACTAAGACACAACAAATTACCTACTTTAACCGATCCTTTTTCTGAGTATAAAACTTTATTCGGAATTTCTATTCTACTAAAAATAGTCCTCACTTTATCTATAAGGCTACCAATTACACCAGCTTGAACAGGCTTAGGAGAGGGCACGAACTGAAAAATAAAAGAAAAAATAATCAAAACACAAATCGGAGTTTTAATATATTTTTTTCTAAAAAAGGATGTCATTCTTTTGATTTTATCATCAATCTATTAAACTGTCTAAAGGCAAAAGACCATCAGCCAGCATATCAGCTACGACCTCTAAAGCGTCCGCAAACTTATAAGAGACACACTCTAATACTGTCGTGCAACACTTATCTTGTATTTCGCTTACTTCACTTGCAACATAGCGCTCTTTATGACAACAAACTTTCATGCCCTCAACCTCTAACATTTCTTCTAAAGGATTGCCATCTTTATCTTCTCTGCATTTTGCGCCTTGAGCAACATTAATAGGACGACACTTTCTGCAAAATTCTTGCCCCCCTTCTGATACCTTAACATTACAACACCCACCTTTTTCTGATTTTTCGAGAGTATATTTTTCATATGTCGTATTAATTAAATCATAAGTATTTGTCTTACATTTTTCTTCTTCAAGTGAAAAAATCATAGAAGAACAACGTGACTGACAAGCAACCGCTTTTCCCATATCACAACATTGACCCTTACCATTTGAAACACGATATACCTGTCCAGCCCCAAACAAACAGACATCTGGTCCCGAAGCATCATAACAAGCGCCTGCTATTTCATCAGCCAAGCTTTTGCCAACTTCTATCCCAATTGCTTTTGCAACTAAACCTACCATTGTTTCTGCGATTGCCTTGGGGGCTTCTATAAAAGCGTCATCAAAAAAAGCTTTTATTTTGTCTTCTTGTGCCTCAAGCGTTTTATCAATCATTTCATATGCCTTGTCCTTACCCTTATTCAACCAATCAAATCCCTTATCAAGCCACCCTCTTCCCACAAGATCTAAAATCGGTGTTCCTAGAGGAGAAATCGAAGCAACCTTATCCATTAGACTTGAGTTCTCGTCCTCAAAAGGTCCCGGCAACAAAGGTCTGGTAAGATATTTCTCTAATAAAGCAACTGGTGTAAGCTTAAAAAACAATTGCTGTTTATTCCACCAATCTACGTTATTTGAAGAGAAAAATCTAAGAACACATTCCTTATAATCAGTAGTACGTTTAAAAGGATCTTGATGTGTGTCAGAACAATATTGCTGAATAAGCATATCCACAATCAGTAGTCCTTCTTGTTTGACAGGAGGATTTTTAAGCTGTTCTCCAATCTCTGTATTCAAGAAATCAGCCATTGCTTTAGAGGCATTCTGGACACTTCTATCAACTAGCTCTTCGTCATCGGTTAAAGCGCTTACTCTCAAGATATCCCCAATCTGCTTAATTTTATACTTACCTTCAACAAGCCAGTAATCTCCCGTGTTTTTAACAATAACCGGTCTTTGGGTTGGCAACTCAATGCCATGATATTTAAATAACAACCACAAGTCTGGAGAAATAGCACCATCTGTATCCACAGACGAAATGTTTTCTGGCACATTATCAGAATATAAATCTATACCTAAATAATTTAATAAATATGTTTTTGCCTCATCAGACACCATGTCTTTCCAATCAGATCTTACGATAAACCCGTTGTCCCATCCAAGAGTTTCTTCGTCTCCATTTAAAAAATCTAAATCCCGTTGAGTTAACGTTTTATCAAAAAGATGATATACACTTAAAGATCCTGCCACCTTATAAAGAGCAGAAATAGGGGTGTCATAAAATAGATAATCTAAGGCCTGGTTTAAAACCTCAGGTCTTTCGCTATCATCAAGCTTATCCCTTAAGAGCTGAAATAAAATCTTATACTCGTCTGGTCTTACATAAGATACTAATTTTTGATCAAGCCCTAAGACTTCAGCAGGAGAATAGTCTAAAGATAAACAGAATAAATAAGGTGCTTTCCTTTCTGTGTCTATAGCAGAACTTTGAAAAATAGCATCAAATCTTTTACTAATACTATTATTATGGAGCGACTCCATAGAATATGGTAAAAATCTTTCATATAAATTGTCCCAATCTGCTTGTGCCAAAGCATTCATTGTCCAATTAGGATAATCTTGTTGAAAGTCTTCCTTAATTTGTTTGCACAAATCAAAGTACAAGAGATCGTAGGGTGTTCTGGATAAAAAATTATAATCAAGATTAT
>CAYVCP010000020.1:0-10098 GCA_964450565.1 uncultured Candidatus Saccharibacteria bacterium
CCCAAGATATTAGAGAATAAATGTCTAGCCCGTTCTTATTTAGATCACAAACGATTGGGCTAATGAATCTCTTGGAAAAAAGATGGATCTTGGATCTCAATGCCTTCTTAAGAGTTTTTAGGATTATTTTTTGAAATCCTCCATCTGGTACCATGGCTGTATCACCGAAAATAAATCTTGCCATTTAATCCTCCTTTCAAATTGTTAAATAACTGTTGAAACAAATATTGCATTTTTTCACAAATAAGAACATAAATCAAGTAGAATAGATAATATATAGGGACATATGGCTGTTTTTCCAAACAAGTTAATCTTGGGGATATGTGTATTAATATAGATGTTTTAATAATATAAAATTTTGTTATAATGTAATCACGCAATTAAATTAAGGAAATGAAAAGTTGTGATTGTTTAAAGATATCTTGTAATCTTATAGAAAGAGGTTTTCGTATCAGCGTCTTTAAATATAAGAGCTATGTTGTTATTTATCCAAAATACATTTTTCACAATCTTGATTTAGAAACTAAGGGATTATTATTAGAAAACTTTACATTGTGCAGAACACAGCCCTTGTATTATAAGGATATAAATTATTTCCTTTATAATTTTACTAAACCTTATTTAAAAAAATTTATTGAATATGGCATTCAAAATGATTTACCAAGAATCGCATATGAAAATAATGTTTCTCTAAAAGAACTTTTTCAATTTTCTAAAAAGAAAAAGGATTATTTTTCAAATAGTCTGAGAAAAAATACATTAAAGTTTAAAGAAACTTTTAAAGATCATATTATTATAGCAATGTCTTTTGGAAAAGACAGTCTTTTAACATACGGTTTAGCAAAGGAATTAAAATTAAATTGTCACTTTGTATATGTTAAAGAAATGGAAAATAGAAATAGCGTTGAAGAATTATACAAAAAAGAAATTTTAGATAATTTTTCTAAAAAAGAAAAAGTTAAGATAGATTGTTTGATAGATAATATAGACAATATCTATTATGATGATAAAATAAAACCAATAATAAAGGGCTTTGATAATACAAATGGTATGCTTGCTTTTGCCTTAGAGCTTATGCCTTTTGCTTTTTTTTATAAAGCTAATTACATTGTTTTTGGAAATGAGGCTAATTTTTCTGATTATTTTCTTTATCAAGGATTTAAAACTTATCCTTCTTTTGATCAAACAGCTATTTATACAAAAGAAAAGAATAAATATTTAAATCATTTTACTAATTCAAGCGTTCAAGTCCTTAGTCTGATAGAGCAAATTTATAATATATTTGAAATGAGTATTTTAGTCCATCGTTATCCTAATTTACTTCAATATCTAATGTCTTGCAGTCCTCAACAAGAAAGTTCTGATAAGTGGTGTTATAATTGTCCGATGTGTGCTAAATCTTTTCTTTATCTAAGGGCTGTAGGAGGAAAAGAGAATCAAATAGGATTTAAAAAGAATTTCTTTGATAAAAAATATGGTAACCTTTATCCCTTATTTAATGCTAAGATTAAAAGAACTTACGAAAAACCGAAAGAAGTAAGGGATGAACAGTTATTAGCTTTCTTAATGTGTTATCAACTTAAAAATAATGGTTACTTAATAAATGTATTTAAAAAACGTTATTTAAAAGAAGCTAAAAAAAGAGAAGGGGAATTAAGAAACAAATTTTTGAAAATTCATAAAAATTGTAACATACCAAAAGATATAGAAAATAAATTGGTCAAAATCTATAGTGAAGAATTAAAAAAAATATGAACTACTTGAACGAAAAAACAATTTTGATTGTTAATACAGGGTCTATAAAAAAAAGATTTATTTTACAACATTTAAAAAAAATGAATCTTAATATTGTTTGCTTGAATAAAGAAAAAAATTGGGCTCAACCATATGTCGATCATTGGATTTTAGCAGATAATGCAAATCACACAGAATCTCTTAATGCTTTAAAAGAGTTTCTTTCTTTTAATAAGATTGATGGAGTTTTAACCTTTTGGGAAGATGATGTTTTATTAACCTCAAAAATAGTTGATAAATTCAATTTCTTAGGAATTTCTTATAATATTGCAAAGAAAGTAAGGAATAAGCTGTTATTTAGAAAGTTCTGTCAAGAACAAGGGCTACCTTTTCCTAATTTTAAATTGATTAAATCAACTCAAGATATTAATAATTTAGATCAAGAACTAAAATTTCCACTAGTTATTAAACCAGCTTTTGGAGCAAGTAGTGCCTATGTGGTTAAAGTTAATAGTCAAGAAGAATTATTACAAACCTATCATTATATTAAAAAGAATATATCTATTAGGACAGAATCAGCACTTTCAGATGGATTGGATGTTTTTGTTGAAGAATATATAGAAGGAGACGAGGTGGATGTTGATATTATTTTGCAAAATGGAAAAATAAAGTTTTATTCCATATCAGATAATTATCAAACAAAAGAGCCTTTTTTTATAGAAACAGGACGAGCTACACCTTCGACACTTTCTCAAAAAACTAAAACAGATATTATTAATTTAGCAGAAGAAACACTGGAAAAATTAAATGTACAGAATGGGGTAATTCATTTTGAAGCAAAAGCAAACCCCAAACAACCTGTTCCCATTGAAATTAACTTAAGAATGGGAGGGGATGAAATATATTCTTCTACTAAAGAAGCTTGGGACATAGATTTAATTGAGAGTGCAGTACAAATTGCTTTAGGAGTTTATATACCAAAAAAGGCAAAACTTGAAATTCCTAAAAAATATATGGTAGGAAAAGATTTTCTATCAGATTATTCTGGTATTCTATCAAAATTAGAAATTAATCCAGAGATACATAAAGAAAGGTATCTAGAAGAAATACACTTTTTTAAAAAAGTAGGGGATGCTGTATTAGTCCCTCCTGAAGGATATGATTACTTGGGATGGATTACTGTTTCTGGTTTTAGCGCATCAGATGCTCAAGAAAATTTATGCAAAGCTCTAAAATATATATCATATGAAGTAGCAAAATTTACCCCTGCTTCTTCAATCGGAAAAACGTCAAGAAAAAGCAAATTTACAAATGCTTTATTAAATTCTAATTTATTGGTTCATGCAGTAAAGATTGAAAAACTTAAAAAAACAGAACCTGCTCAACAGAAAAATTTACACGTTGGTATTGCTTGTAATGTTTTTAATGAAGGAAATAATGCTGTTGAAAAAGAACTAATGTTTGTTGGAAAAAATATCGAAACAACCCTACAAGAGAGGGGGTATAAAACTACTTTTTTTGATTTCAATAATGTTAGAAAAATAATTACTCAACTTAATAAAACAAATATTGATATTATGTTCAATGTTTGTGAAAGAATTAATGATTCAAGTCTTTTAGAACCGCATGCTGCTGCGATTTTAGATGTTTTACAAATTCCTTATACTGGTTCAAATCCTACCACATTAGCTTTATGTATTGATAAAATAAAAGTTAAGAAATTATTAAACTATCATAATATTCCTACACCCAAATGGGACTATTTATATAGTATTGACGATCCTATTGATTCTACTCTACATTTTCCTTTAATTATAAAACCAGCAAATACAGACAACTCTATAGGAATTACCAATGAATCAGTAGTAAATACAAAAGAAGAGCTTAATCGACAATTGAAAAAAGTTATTCTTGATCTCAAAAGCCCTGCCTTAATTGAGGAATTTATAGAAGGAGATGAGTATGATGTTTCAATTTTGGGTAGTGAAGATGAAAATTTAAGGGTCCTACCCTTACAACGTTCCATTTTTAAAGAAATGCCTTTGGGATCATGGCATATTTATACACATGAAGCTAAATTTGGGAAAAAAAGTTTAAATGATCTAGGTATTATGGTCCAGTATCCACCAAAGAATATTAATATAAAGCTCCAGAAACTTCTTACCGAGATAGCCCTTGATACTTATAATATTTTAGATTGCCATGATTATGGTAGGGTAGAAATTAGAGTTGATAAAGATGATAATCCTTATGTACTGGAGCTCAACCCAAATCCTTCAATTAATAAGGGAGACTGTGTACCAAAAGTAGCAGAAATTACAGGTATGAATTATGGAGATTTTTTAGAAGAAATTATTGCCATGGCTATCAAAAGGTATAAAAATCAACCATCTTATTACCATCTTTTAAATAATATTATCTGATATGGACAAAATAAAAACATTACACTTTTTAAAAAATACTTATTGTAGAATTAAACCTTCTAAAATTGGGGGTGTAGGAATCTTTGCAATAAGAGATATTCCTAAAAATACAAATATCTTTTTAGGACAGAATGAACAAAAATGGTATCGTTTTAAAATAGAAGAATTAAATAATTTACCTCAAGGAGTAATGAATATGATAGATGATTTTTTTGTCATAGAAAAAGATAAGACTGTTTTAATTCCAGAGAGAGGACTTAATAGTATAGATATTTCCTTTTTTCTTAATCATTCAAAAAAACCTAATACAAAAACCATAGACGAAGGAAACACCTTTTTTTCTTTAAGAGAAATAAAAAAGGGTGAAGAAATAACAGTATCTTATATTTCTTATGACTACAAATGGAAAAATTTGTGATATAATTTCAAATAATGTTGCATTAGTATTGATTATCATTATTTCATCTTTCCTTGTTCCTAGGGGTTGGTATGAATAAGAATAAACTCAAAAAAGAAGCCCTTTCAGAAAATTTATAATAAACTAATGAAAAAGATTGCTTTTATATCTGTTCTATTATTCTTTTTACTAATTGCTTTTGGTTGGCTTTAGGGAAGCAAAAGTTGACGAATACGTAGAAAGAATGGTTACTACTCTAAACGTTGGAGGCGTTATTTTGTTTGATGTTGATGTGCCTTCAGAAAGTAAAGAAAGAAACATTATTGATGAAGTTCAATTAAAAAAACTTATTTTTGACCTTCAAGCAATTAGTAAAACTCCTCTTTTTGTTTCAGTAAATGCTGAGGGGGGATTAATAAACAGACTAAAAAGATTTATTGCAATGCCTTCTCATAAAGAGTTAGGAGGTACAGGGGACATTTGGAATGTGAGAGCTAATGCCTTAAATTTGGCAAAGGAATTAAAAGAATTTGGATTCAATATGAATTTTGCTCCCGTAGTTGATATAGATTTAAATCCTAACAACCCTGTGATAGGAAAATTAGAAAGATCTTTTTCTAATGATTATTATTTAGTAGCTGAATTTGCAAAAGCTTTTATTAAGGCTCAAAAAGAAGAGGGGATTATAAGTGTAGTAAAACATTTTCCAGGACACGGGTCTTCAGAAAACGATTCGCACTTAGGTATTACAGATGTCACAAATACCTACCAGAAAGAAGAGCTTTATCCTTATCAAGTGTTGAATGAAGAAAGTTTTTTGGATGCTGTAATGACAGCTCATATTATCAATAAAAACATAGACAGAACTTATCCAGCCACACTTTCTCAAAACCATATTAATATTTTAAGAGACATTATTGGTTTTAAGGGAGTTATAATATCAGATGATATGCAAATGAAAGCAATTTCAGATAATTTCGGATTAAAAGAATCAATCATAAAATCAATAAATGCTGGATGCAATATTATATTGATTTCAAACAATGTCAATATTTATGATCCCAATCTTCCTTACAAAGTTTATCAAATTATAGTTGATGCTATAGAGAATAAAGACATTTCAAAAGAGAGAATAAGAGAATCTCTCTTCAAAATAGAAACTTTAAAAAGAGCTTATTTTATGGTAAAATAGGTTATGGAACTTGAAACTTTTATTAAACAAAGAAAGCATTTTTTCTGGGATATTAAAAATCCAGAAAACGTTTCTGAAGAGTCAGTTGTAGAGCATATTTTAAATTATGGAGATTTTGATGATATCAGAAAAATGATTCAAATCTTAACTATTGAAAAAGTAGCTCATATTTTCAGAAAACAAATTCACCAAAAAAGGAATAATTATGATAAAAAAATAGCAAACTATTTTAAACTTTATTTTAATAAACATGCATAGAGAAATTCTAACAAAAGAACAAGAAAGAATGATACCTTTTTTGAAGGTTTTTTCAAAAGATTTTGGTTTGGTAGGAGGTACTGCAATTGCTCTTCATATAGGGCACAGAGAATCAATTGATTTTAATTTATTTACGAATAAAGAATTTTTAAACAGCACCATAAGAAGTAAAATAAGGAACGATGGAAAAGAAATAAAACATGTTTTTTTTGACAAGAAAGACGAATATACTGTTTTAGTTGATAACGTAAAGCTAACCTTTCTTTTCTATCCCTTTCCTCTTTCTTTCTCTGAAAAGTTTGATTTTATTAAATTACCTGATTTATTGACCCTGGCTTCAATGAAAGCTTATACTCTAGGAAGAAGAAATAAATGGAAAGACTACGTTGATCTTTACTTTATTCTGAGAAAATACCATTCCTTAAAAGAAATTAATAATCGTGCTGAAGAAATCTTTGGTAATGAATTTAATGAAAAGATTTTTAAAATACAGTTAAGTTATTTTAAAGACATTGATTATTCAGAAAAAGTTATCTTTACCAAGGATAATAAGGTAGAAGATGGCATCATTAAAAAAGAACTCATTAGTTTTAGTATAAAATAAAGTAACAAATCCTTGATTTCTTTGTCATAATATAATAGGAGTTTTTTAATTTATGAAAGAAAACACTAAAAAAACATTAAAATATTATTTAAAAGCAAGCCTAAAGCATAAAGGACTAATTTTTTTAATATTCTTTTCTGTTTTTTTTGCTTCTATCATATCGGTTATAACACCATTATTATTTAAACAATTCTTTGATTCTCTAGCTGATTTAAATCCAGAAAACTTAATTAAAATATTAATTAATCTAGCTGTCTTAGAGGTAATAGCTTGGTTGTTTTGGAGAATAGCTACTTTTTCAAGCACCTATTTTCAATCAAAAACAATTGCTGATTTAGACAACAAATCTTTCCAATATCTACATAAACATTCTTTCAGTTTTTTTGATAATAATTTCGTTGGCTCTTTAGTGAAAAAAGTTAAATGGTTTTCAAAAGCGTTTGAAATAATTTGCGATCAAATAACATGGGAACTCACTCCCTTGGTAGTAAACACCGCTTTTATCATTATTGTACTTTTTAAAAGAAATTTCTTTGTAGGATTGTCTGTTTTGATATGGATAACTGTTTTTTTGTTTGTAAACTTTTTGTTTAGTAAATATAAGTTAAAGTATGATATCAAAAAAGCAGAAAAAGAAACACAGACAACAGGACTGTTAGCTGATACTATAACTAACAACAAGAATATAAAACTTTTTACGGGGTATAAAAGGGAAGTAAAAGAATTTGAAAAAGTTATTAAAGAATTAAAGAATTTTAGAACTTTTTCTTGGAATCTTAATAATATCTTTGAAGCATTTCAAGGATTTTTAATGATTTTTCTTGAAATTAGTATTCTTTATCTTTCTATCTCTTTATGGAAAAAGAACATCTTAACAATAGGGGATTTTGTATTAATTCAATTCTATTTCATGAATATTTTCCAGAGGGTTTGGGGGTTTGGAAGAGTTTTAAGAAGAATTTATGAAAGTTTAGCTGATGCTGAAGAGATGACTAATATTTTAGAAACCCCTCACGAAATTACAGATATTTTTCAAGCTAAAGAGCTAAAAGTAGATAGGGGAGAGATTGAATTTAAGAATGTATTATTTTGCTATAGTAAAACAAGAAAAGTTTTAGAGAATTTCAATTTAAAAATAAAGTCAAAAGAAAGAATTGCTCTAATTGGTCCTTCGGGAGCTGGAAAAACAACTGTTATTAAATTACTTTTAAGAATGCACGATATTTATAAGGGAAACATCTTAATAGATGAGCAAAATATTGCTAAAATAACCCAGGAAAGTTTAAGAAAAAATATTGGCTTAGTACCTCAAGATCCAATTCTCTTTCATAGAACTTTACTGGAGAATATTAGGTATGGAAAACCTAAATCAAGTATTAAAGAGGTTATAGAAGCATCAAAAAAAGCTTATTGCCATAACTTTATAAAAGAGTTTGATGACGACTATAAGACCTATGTTGGGGAAAGAGGAATCAAGTTATCGGGTGGAGAAAGACAAAGAATAGCTATAGCCAGAGCTATCCTAAAGAATCCTTCCATTCTTATTCTAGACGAAGCAACTTCAAGTCTTGATTCAGAATCAGAAAGATTGATTCAAAAAGGTATTGAAAATCTAATGGAAAATAAAACAGTTATTGTGATAGCTCATCGTCTTTCTACTATTAAAAGAATGGATAGAATTATTGTAATTGATGAAGGGAGAATTATAGAAGAAGGGAACCATAATGATTTAATCAAAAAGGGTGGAAAATATCAAAAGCTATGGGAAATACAGGCAGGTAGCTTTATTGAATAATTTTTATAAAAAGTAATATATTCTGCATGTTTTTCTTTCATAAAAACGTTATAATAAAATAACGATGACTAGCTTAAATAAAAAACCTTTAGCTGAAAGAATGCGCCCTGAAAAGCTTCAAGATTTTCTTGGACAAGAAGATCTGGTTGGTAAAGGAAGAATGCTACAAAAAGCTATTGAGTCAGATAATCTTCCCTCAATGATTTTTTGGGGACCTCCTGGATCTGGTAAAACAACTCTTGCTTTTATTATAGCCAAAAAAACTAATGCTCAATTTAAACAATTAAGCGCTGTTTCTTCTGGTTTAAAAGAGTTAAGAGAGATTATTCAAGAGGCAGAAATGAACGAAAGACTAGGACAAAAAACCATTCTTTTTATTGATGAGATACACAGATGGAATAAAAAACAACAAGATGGACTTCTGCCTTTTGTAGAACAAGGAACCATCACTCTTATTGGAGCTACAACAGAAAACCCTAGTTTTGAAGTTATCTCTGCTCTTCTATCAAGATGTAGAGTATTTACTTTAAAAAGTTTACAAGAAGAAGACCTGAAGAAAATAATTAAAAAAGCCTTAAAGAAACTTGAGGTTAAAATGGATAAACAAAGCATTGAGCTTTTAAGTAAAATGGCAAATGGAGATGCAAGAACTGCTTTAAATGTTTTAGAATATGCTAGCTCTATTTCTAAAGAAATAAATAAGAAATTAGTTAAAGAAGCCTTTCAAAAGTCTCATCTAATGTATGACAAAAATGGAGAAGAACATTATAATATAATTTCAGCCCTACATAAATCAATGAGAGGATCAGATCCGAATGCCTCTTTGTATTGGCTAGCAAGAATGCTTGAAGCAGGGGAAAGCCCTCTTTATATTGCAAGAAGGTTAGTTAGATTTGCCTCAGAAGATATTGGCTTAATGAATTCTTTAGCTTTAAATCAGGCAGTGGCTTGTTATCAAGCTTGTCATTTTTTAGGAATGCCAGAATGTAATGTAATTTTAGCTCAAGCTGTTTTATACATGGCAAAATCAAAGAAATCAAACAGTATTTATGTTGCCTATAATAAAGCAAAAAAAGATGTTGTAGATTTTGGCAATCTATCTGTTCCGTTACACCTTAGGAATGCTCCTACAGAATTAATGAAAGACATAGGATATGGGAAAGATTATAAATACAGCCCTGAACATGATTATAAAGAAAAACAGGAATATTTTCCTGAGAAACTAAAGAATAGAAAGTATCTTACTTAATTTCAATTATCTTATACTTCATTCCATTAGGAGAGACAACTTCTTCTCCTTCTTTTTTTCCTAAAAGAGATTTGCCAATAGGGGAGTCAAAAGAAATCATTCCTTTATCAAAGTCAGTTTCAGCAGGGCTTACAATGGTAACTTCTTCTTTTCTGCCTTCTGTTTCTAAAATAACAACACTTCCTTGTTCTATTTTATCTTTAGAAGTATTTTCAACTACTTTGGCATGAATTAACATTTTTTCTAATTCTTGAATCCTCCCCTCATTAAAAGATTTATCTTCTTTGCTTTGAGTATAAGCTGCGTTTTCTGATAAATCACCGAAACTAGCAGCTTTATGAATAGCTTGTGCTATTTCTTTCCTCTTTACATTCTTTAGGTAATCTAATTCTTTTTTTAGTTTTTCTAACCCTTGTTGGGTAAAGTATTTTGATGGCATATATTTA
>CAYVCP010000021.1:0-10000 GCA_964450565.1 uncultured Candidatus Saccharibacteria bacterium
AATGAAGATAGATGATTTTTCTTTAAAAACAATAGCAGAGATGACTGAATTTTGTAAAGAAACACCAGAAGCAATTGAAAATACAGAAAAAATTGCAGAAATGTGTAATTTTGAATTTACCTTAGGTGAAACTAAGCTCCCCTATTTCAAAACCCCTAACAACGAAAACCCTAACGAATATATTAAAACTCTTTGTGATAAAAACATAGAAGACAGAAAGAAAGAGTTTAAAAACATAGAAGAAGCCAAAAAGAGATTAGAATACGAACTCTCTATAATTAACAAAATGGGCTATTCTTCTTATTTCCTCATTGTGCAAGATTTTGTTAATTGGGCAAAACAAAACAGGATTGCAACAGGTCCAGGAAGAGGATCTGCAGCAGGATCCCTTGTCTCTTTTTTGTTAAATATTACAGAAGTAAACCCTCTTGAGTACGGTCTTCTTTTCGAAAGATTTTTAAACCCATCAAGGATATCAATGCCAGATATTGATCTTGATTTTGCTGATAAAAGAAGAGACGAAGTAATCTCTTATGTTTCTGAAAAATATGGAAAAAATCATGTAGCACAAATTATTACCTTCGGAACAATGGCTTCAAGGGCAGCCATTAGAGATGTTGGAAGAGCTCTAGGTATTGATTACAGTTTTTGTGATAAAATAGCTAAAATGATTCCTTTCGCTCATACTCTTAAGGACGCTATTGAAAATGTGGCTGAATTTAGACAACTCTATAACACAGATAAAAAAGCAAAAGAGCTCATTGACTTTTCAAAAAAATTGGAAGGGTGTGCAAGACATGCTTCAACTCATGCGTGTGGAGTGGTTATTGCGAAAGATCCACTTGATCAATTAGTTCCCCTCCAATATCCCACACAAAATGATCAGGTTGTCGTAACTCAATACGAAATGCATGCCATTGAAGATTTGGGACTTCTAAAAATGGACTTCTTGGGATTAAAAAACCTCACTATTATTGAAGATACCTTAAAAAGAATATATAGGGTGCGGGGAAAAAGTCTTAGTGTTTCAAGTATCCCTTTTGATGACAGAAAAGCGTTAATACTATTTCAAGAAGCAAAAACAACTGGTGTATTTCAATTAGAAAGCCAGGGAATGAAACGATACTTAAAGGAATTGAAACCGACGTGTTTTGAAGACATCGCAACCATGATAGCTCTTTATAGACCAGGACCTATAGAATTAATACCAGAATATATTCAAAGAAAAAATGGAAGGCAACAAGTAGAATATATACACTCATCTTTAGAGTCTATCTTAAAGAGCACTTACGGTTTACCTGTTTTTCAAGAACAAATAATGCAAATAGCAAGAACCTTAGCTGGTTTTTCTTTGCCAGAAGCTGATACATTAAGAAAAGCTATTGGGAAAAAAATAAAAGATCTTTTAGATGCTCAAAAAGAGAAGTTTATTGATGGTTGTATTAAAAATAACGTATCTCAAGAAATAGCAGATAAAGTATTCTCTTGGATTGAACCTCACGCAAGCTATTCTTTTAATAAATCTCATGCCATCGCTTATGCTATGATAGCTTTCAAGACCGCCTTCTTAAAAGCGCATTACCCCGTAGAATTCATGTCATCCCTTTTAACTTCTGAAAAACATGATATTGAAAGAATCTCTTTTCTAATTGAGGAATGTAAGTCAATGAATATTGAAGTTTTAGCTCCTGATATCAATGAGAGTTTTCATAATTTTTCTGTTGTTCCCAAACAAGAAAAAATTAGGTTTGGTCTTTTGGCTATTAAAAACGTTGGAGAAAATATTGTTAATGCCATTGTAAAAGAAAGAAAAGAAAATGGTTCTTTTAAATCATTTTCTGATGTCGTAGAACGTATTGATTCTAAAGATTTTAATAAAAAATCATTAGAAAGTTTGGCAAAGGCAGGTGTTTTTGATAGATTCAAAGAAAGAAATGAAATCTTATCAAATATTGAAGCAATTTTAAATTTTAATAGAGAAATTAGAAAAGCAAAAAATAATAATCAATCATCTTTATTTGATATTGTTCAAGCATCTGCTCCTACTTTAATTTTAGACAAAACTACTCCGATAGATACAAATGAAATGTTGGTTTGGGAAAAAGAACTTCTTGGGCTCTATGTTTCTTCTCATCCATTAGAACAAGTAAAAGATATTTTAAATAGAAAGACTACAGCTATTAGAGAGTTAAAAGAACAACTTTATAATAATAACGTGAGAATTGGAGGTATTATATCTTCTGTAAAAAAAATATTAACCAAGAAAGGACAACCCATGCTATTTATTAAATTAGAAGATCTTACAGGCAATATAGAAATTGTTATCTTTCCTTCAATATTAGAAGCTCACCCTGAACTGTTACAAGAAAATAAAATGGTTTTTATTTCGGGCAAAAAAGATACAAGAAATGGAGAGGTCAAGGTTATAGCTAATTTGGTTGAAGAAATAAAAACAATTTGACAACACACCTTAATTTGATAAAATAAAAATAATGAATTTCAGAACAACCACAATTACTATTACCAATAATACCTAAGGGGTTATGGGTTTAATTTGTTACCCAGAAGCCCTGAAAGGGCTTTTTATTTATTAAAAAAGGGTTAGAATAAATAATATGAATAAAAACATTAATACAAACAGACATTCACTAAGCCATATATTAGCTTTAAGCGTAAAGGAACTATACCCCAATACTAAGTTAGGTATCGGTCCTGCAATTGAAAATGGATTTTATTATGATTTTGATAATTTGAAGATAGAAGGAAAAGATCTTGAAAAAATAGAAAAAAGAATGAGAGAGATTATAAAAAAGGGATTAATTTTTGAAAAAGAGAATATAACGAGCAAAAAAGCAAAGGCATTATTCAAAGAAGAAGGATATAAAATGGATCTGTTAAAAGATTTAAAAAACCCAACGATATATAAATTAGGAAGTCTTACAGATTTATGTAAGGGACCTCATATAAAAACAACAAAGGATATAAATGCAAAAGCCTTTAGATTAGAAAAGACATCAGGAGCTTATTGGAAAGGAGATGAAAAAAACAAAATGCTTACCAGAATTTATGGTTTAGCTTTTGAGACAGAAAAAGAATTAAAGGATTATTTGACAAAACAAGAAGAGGCTGAAAAAAGAGATCACCGGAAAATAGGTCAAAAATTAGACCTTTTTATCACTAGCCCTACTGTGGGTATGGGGCTTGTTATGTGGCTTCCAAAAGGAGCAATGATTTGGAGAACAATGGAAGATTTTTGGTATCAAGAACATCTTAAAAACGGATACGAGTTAGTAAGAACCCCTCATATTGGCTCAAGATCTCTTTGGGAACAATCGGGGCACTGGGGTTTTTATAATGAAAGTATGTATCCCCCAATAGAAATTAGTCAAACTCTAAAAGAATCCCAAGAAGGGAAAAAGCCAAAAAATAAAGAGGAATATTTACTTAAACCAATGAACTGTCCTTTTCATGTCGTTCTCTATAATGCCAAACCGAGAACATATAAAGAGCTTCCCTTGAGATGGGCTGAATGTGGGACTGTTTATAGGTATGAAAAATCAGGAGAATTATCAGGACTAACTAGGGTAAGAGGGTTTACTCAAGATGACGCTCATATTATTTGTACCAGAGAACAAGTGAAGAAAGAACTAAAAAAGGTAGCTGACTTTATTTTGTTTATCTTAAAGACATTTGGGTTTAAAGATTTTAATGTTTATCTTTCCGTAAGAGATCCAAAGGATAAAAAGAAATATGCTGGAAATGACAAAGGGTGGGATTTTACAGAAAACATATTAGAGGAAGTGGCTAAAGAACAAGGACTCCATTATATAAAAGAAAAAGGGGAAGCTGCTTTTTATGGACCAAAATTAGATTATAAAATTAAAGATTGCTTAAACAGGGAATGGCAATGTTCAACCTTACAGTTTGATTTTAACTTACCTGAAAGGTTTAACATGAACTTTATTAACAAAAAAGGAGAAAAAGAGAGGCCCTTCGTTCTGCACAGAGCTTTATTTGGTTCTTTTGAAAGATTTATTGGAATGCTTCTGGAACATTACGAAGGAGCGCTTCCGTTATGGCTGTCCCCTGTCCAAGTTATAGTATTAAGTATTGGATCTGATCATAATCAATATGCCAAAGAAATAGAAAAAGAATTAAAAGATAATAATATTAGAACAATAATAAATATAGAATCTGAAACAGTAGGTAATAAAATCAGAAAAGCAGAACAAGAAAAAATTCCTTTAATTTTAGTTGTCGGAGATAAAGAAATTAAAACACACTCTATTTCCTTAAGATCAAAAAATAAAAATCTTGGAACAATTAAAACAAAGGACTTTATAATGCAAACGAAAAAAGATATAGAGAACAAAAAATAAATAAAAGCTCCTGAAAAAGGGGCTTTTAAGTTAGAATAAAATATGGTTAAATTGACCAATGAATAAATATTATATTATTAGCTTTGGATGCCAAATGAATATATCAGATTCAGAGAGAATAGCCTCTATATTAGAAAAAAAGGGATACAAGAAAGCCTCAACAAAAAAAGAGGCTGATTTAATTATAATTAATATGTGTTCTATTAGACAATCAGCTGTAGATAGAGTCTATGGACAACTTCAAAAACTAAAAGAAAAAGAAGTAATTATAACGGGCTGTGTTTTAAAAAAAGATAAAATAAAATTAAAAAAACAAGCACAAATTATTAACATTAAAGATATTGCTAATTGGAGAGAAAAGAGAACTGACTGTAAATATTTAGATATAGAACCTATTTATAATACTTTTCCCATAGCTTTAGTACCCATATCTATTGGGTGTAATAATTTCTGCACTTATTGCTGTGTTCCTTATACGAGAGGGAAAGAGACAGCGAGACCTTATTCTAAAATAATAAAACAAGTCAAAGAATTAGTTACTAAAAACTTTAAAGAAATATGGCTTTTAGGAGAAAACGTTAATTCTTATCATTATAAAGATAAAACATTTATAGAATTATTAGAAGCAATAAATAAAATAGAAGGTGATTTTTGGATAAGATTTACTTCACCCAATCCAAAAGACTTTTCAAACCAATTAATAACAAAAATAGCCTCTTTAAAGAAAATCACCCCTTATATCAATCTTCCCCTGCAATCAGGTGATGATAATATTCTGAAAAGAATGAACAGACAGTATACAGTCAAACAATATGTTAAAATAATTGATAAATTGAGAGATAAAATAAAAGATATTGCTATTTCTACAGATATTATAGTAGGTTTTCCAGGAGAAACAAAAAAACAATTTCAGAATACAAAAAAGATATTCAAAGAAGTTAAGTTTGATATGGCATATACTGCAAAGTATTCTAAAAGACCACAAACAGCATCCTATAGCATGAAAGACAACGTTTCAAACACAGAAAAAACTAAAAGAGAAAAAGAGCTCCAAGCAATCCTTAAAAAAACAGCTCTAGAACAAAATAAAAAATTCCTAAACAAAACGATAAAAGTTCTTGTTACTAAAGAACATAATGGTTTTTTAACTGGAAAGTCCTTACATTATAAAACAGTGATATTTAAAGGTAATAAAGATCTAATGGGAAAGTTTTGTTTTGTTAAAATAACCAAAATATCTTCCTTTGGATTAAAAGGAGCTTTACAAAAACCAAAAATGATTGTTATTTTGGGCCCTACTGCTTCAGGAAAAACCGATCTTTCTATTGAGTTAGCTAAAAGATTTAAAGGTGAGATAATTTCAGCTGATTCAAGACAAGTTTATAAAAAAATGAATATCGGAACTGGAAAAATAACAAAGAAAGAAATGCAGGGTATCCCCCACTATATGCTTGATATTATTTCACCAAAACAAACTTTTTCTGTTGTTTGCTATCAAAAAATGGCAAAAGAAATAATCAAAAAAGTTAAAGGAATCCCCTTTTTGGTCGGAGGTTCTCCTTTCTATATTTATTCCCTTACAGAAGGATTGAAATTACCTGAAATAAAACCAAACAATAAGTTAAGAAAAAGCTTAGAGCAAAAAACAGCAAAAGAGCTTTTTGAAATATTAGAAAAATTAGACAAGCAAAGATCAAGAACAATAGAAAAAGAGAACAAAAGAAGACTAATTAGAGCTATTGAGATAGCTACCACCTTAGGAAATGTCCCAAAGTTGTCTAAGAATCCAGAATATCATTGTCTTTTCTTGGGTATAAAAAAAGAAAGAAAGGAATTAAACAAACTTATTAAAAAACGTCTATTAAAAAGAATTCAAAATGGGATGATTAAAGAAGTTAAAGATTTAAAAAAATATGGTATTTCTTATAAAAAATTAGATAGTTTTGGTTTAGAATATAGGTGGATAGCAAAATACCTTCAAAACACAATAACCAAACAAGAAATGTTAGAAAGATTAGAAGCAGATATAAAAAAATTTGCCAAAAGGCAAATGACTTGGTTCGGTAAAGATAAAAGAATTAATTGGATTCAAAACAAAAAAGAAGCAATAAAACTCATTGAAAATTTCTTAAGAGAATGATTTTTAAAAAACCATTCTCTTAAAACTTAAGGCGCAAAACGAACTATAAAAAAAACAATAATAGAAAAAAACAATACAAATATAATATGAAATATATTTGTACTATTCAATAATAAGAAAAAAACAACAAGAATAAAAAGAATTAAGACGCCAGCAATAATAGAAACAAGAGTTTCTCTACCCATAATCTCACCTCCATTCAATATTATTATAATATTATTTTTCTTTTATGCAAGATTCTTCTTTAAGATTTCTATTGCTTTATTAGGATTTGCTTTACCTCTAGTCTCTCGCATAACTTGCCCTACCAAAAATTGTAAGGCTGTCTCTTTTCCTGCTCTATACTCTTTCACTGGTATTTGATTACTTTCCAAAACTTTTTTTATAATATCTTCCAATTCAGCTTCATCCCCTATTTGTTCTAGATTCTTTTCTTTGATAATTTGTGAAGGATCACCCCCTCCTACAAACATTTCTTTCAGGATTATCTTTGCTATCTTACTTGAAATTTCACCATTATAAATCATACAAACAAATTCAGCAAAATTCTCTGGGGTAATTTTAAATTTATCATCATTAAACTCCCCTCCTTTTAACAAGCCTTGTAAGTCTGTGGTAATATAGTTTGAGGCTAATTGAATCAACTTTCCCACTTCTTTAATTCCTTTTTGCTGAGCCCATGTTTTTATTTCAGAAACAACTGATTCAAAATATTCACCTAAATCCTTTTGAGAGACATAAAGCTCTAATGTTTTATCAAAAAGACCATATTCCTTTTTCATTCTTTCTCTTCTTTCTTTCGGAAGCTCTGGAATTTCTGCTTTTATTTCTTGTAAGGTTTCCTCTGAAAAAACTAAAGGGGGTAAATCTGGTTCTGGAAAATATCTATAATCGTGAGCTTCTTCTTTTTTTCTCTGTGAAAAGGTAATTTCTTTTTGATCGTGCCACCCTCTTGTTTCTTGTATTACTTTTTTGTTATTTTCTAAAACTTCCCTTTGTCTTTCAATTTCAAACTCAATAGATTTCTCAACTGATTTAACAGAATTTAAGTTCTTAATCTCAACCTTAGTGCCAAGTTGATCATCATCAGAGATAGAGATATTAACCTCACATCTCATTTCTCCTTTTTCCATATTTGCTTTAGAAACATCTAGATACCTTAAAATCATTTGTAGTGATTTAATAAATTCTCTAGCTTGTGAAGCAGAATGTATATCAGGATGTGTGACCAATTCCATCAATGGAACCCCAGCCCTATTATAATCTATGAGTGAATAATTTTCTGTTTTTGGATGAATTAATTTTCCAGTGTCTTCTTCTAAATGTATTCTTTCTATTCTAATTTGTTTATCAGAAATATCTAAATATCCATTTTGAGACATTGGTAATACATATTGTGAAATTTGATACCCTTTTGGCAAATCAGGATAAAAATAGTTTTTCCTCTCAAAATAATTTACCATACCTATTTCGCAATTCAAAGCTATAGCTGTTTTTAAAAGTTGCTTAACGGCTTTCTCATTGATCACAGGAAGTGTTCCTGGGTGAGCTGTGCAAATAGGACAAATATTTGTGTTTGGTATTCCCTCGTCTGGATCATTCAAGCAAGAACAAAACATCTTAGACTCAGTGTTAAGTTCAACATGAATTTCAAGTCCAATTGTAGGCGAATATTTCATTCCTTTTTTTTACTTTTTTTAAATCCCTGCATAATTTTTACAGAAGATGACGTTCCGATAATATCAGCTCCTGATTCTATCATCAATAAAGCATCTTTGTATGTTTTTATGCTACCCGATGCCTTGATCTTAAGGTTTGGAGCTGATTCTTTCATTAACTGAATATGATGAGCTTTTTCTTTCAATTCTGTATTATCTAAAGGATCTTTTTCTGTTGCCGTTTTAACGCAAAAAGCACCAGCAGATTTCACTAATAAAGAAGCTTTCTTAATTTCATCATCTGTTAGATAGCCAGACCCTATAATAACCTTAGTTGGTAATATTTTACAAATTTCTTTTAGATCCTTTAAAACATCATCATACCTTTCATATTTTACATCAATTACATTAATAACAATATCCAGCTCATCAGCTCCTTCTTGTTTTGCTTTTTTACACATCTCAACCCTTTTAAAATGGGGGCTTAAGCCCATTGGCGGATCTATCAAAACAATTGTCTTAATGTTTGTCCCTTGTAACTGATCCGCAACAAAACCAGCCCATTGCTGGTTTACATCAACACCCCGAAAGCCATATTTTTTAGCTTCAGAGCATGTCTTTTGAATTTGTCGACTCGTTGCTTTATGAGCTATATTAGTATGATCTATTGTTTGAGCAATATTTTTCATAAAAGTTTATCTATTATTTTTATAATTTTTGCATGAATTTTATCTTTAGGTAACAATTTATCTTTTACTAAGCATTCAACAATAGTAAAATCCTTTGGGAAAATTTGCTTTGCATGGAGATAAGATATCAAAGCCCAGTTCAAATGCGATGCATTATTCTCGTGAATATCTTTTTTCTTTCCCTTTTCTAAATAAAAATCCTTTTTTCTTTTCTTTTCTTTATCAGTAATTTGAGAAGAGAGCGCTAAAGAAAGTTGAGTACTGGTCTTTAAAATAATGGTTGTATCGGGTCTTGGTATTTTAAAAATATTATATTCTAAGTTATAGAGCCATTCAAAATATTTTGTCCTTTCTTTCTTATCCCTTATCTTCCCCCCTTGGTGTCCCATATTAGAAGCTATATATCTGTCTGATATTACAAAATTACCATCATCAATCCATTTTTTTATTTTAAAACTAGCATCATATCTATCGCAAGCATAAAAAATAGAAGCTAAATAAGGTCCCACTTCCTCTGCTGTCCCATATTTACCCGTAAGATATTCTTCTATTAAACCAGCAGACTTAGTACTATATTGAGGAAAATCTATTTTTTTTACTTTAAAACCCTTTGTTTCTAAATAACTAGCCAACATTTTAGTTTGAGTAGATTTTCCAGAACCGTCTAACCCTTCAAAAACAATGAACTTTCCTTTTTTCATATATTTCATAATACCATAGCTCCTTATAAGAAAAAAGAGCTCGTTTAAAGCTCCTTTTTCACTTCTCTGTCTTTATGAAGTCGAGGCAACATCATTTCCGGACACCAATTTTTCTTTAAATCTTCCACCTCTGTTGTCCCTTGATATTTACCCTCTTTAGAATAGTCTTGATTTTCATTAATATTTTCAGTTTCAAAAAATACGATTTGGGCAATTCTTCTACCCACAACA
This sequence comes from uncultured Candidatus Saccharibacteria bacterium, assembly GCA_964450565.1. Lineage (GTDB taxonomy): Bacteria > Patescibacteriota > Minisyncoccia > Minisyncoccales > CG1-02-41-26 > CAYVCP01. The sequence continues at coordinate 9,799 of CAYVCP010000021.1, forward strand.
AGAGGTATTTGATAGAATTTCGAATTATTCGTAGCCTCCATAGTCCATCTATTTATGTATCCAATATCGCCCCATCCAGCACACTTGCAAACTTCAATAAAGTTTCTTCCCATAGAACTTCGCGCCTTCATCATCGTAGTAATATTATCCCTTCCTCCAATAAACTCTTTGGTATGGCAAAGTAATGTTTCTCCGGGATCTA
>CAYVCP010000022.1:0-9886 GCA_964450565.1 uncultured Candidatus Saccharibacteria bacterium
GGAAACAAAAAGAGTTGAGGTCCTTACTCAACTCTTTTTACATATTCTCCTGTTTCAGTATTAATCTCAATCATATCTCCTTCAGATATAAATAAAGGGACAGATATAATAGCTCCACTTTCTAAAACAACCTGTTTTGTTCCAGCTTCAGATCTCCCTCCCTTAATTCCTGGTGGAGCTTCTTTTACTTTTATATCCATCTTAATGGGTAATTCAATATTGATAATCTCTTCATTAAAAACCATACCCTCTACTTCAAGGTTTTGCTTTAAAAAACGAGACCTTATTCCTATCTGGTCTTTTTTCAGTGTAATTCTTTTTTGTTCTTTATTAGCAAAAACAAAATCTTCTTTGTTAGAATAAATGAACTTTAAATGAATCTTTTTTATTTCAGCTTCTTCAAATTTATCTGACGGATGAAAGGTTTTTGAAACAACATTGCTTGAAATAAGGTTTTTTATTTTTACTTGCATAACAGAAGACCCCCTTCCCTTAAAAGAAAGATTATATTCCAAAACTTCATATGGATTACTCTGATAAATAAATTTTGTTCCTTTTCTTAGGTCGTTATGGTTTAACATATTTTCCATTTAATTTTATCTTCTTTGTCACAGAATTCAAGCCAGTCTCCTTGTTTTGTTATAACATACCACTTCTTTTTGGTTTCTGACCAAACCATTGGCAATCCCTCATAAAAAGGTTTTTTCACAACTTCTTTTGGTTTTAATCTATCCAACTCTAGCCATTTTTTAAAAACAGTTTCAATAGAATATTCTAAACCTCTTGAGTTAGCCCATAAGGCTACTTTGTCTATTGCTTTTTTAGCTTTAGGGACTGTTCCTGCTAATTCTAATAATTGTTTTGCTGGTCTCGTGAATCTTGAATAAATAATCTTCTTTTTTTTAGAATCCTTTTTAATATCTTCTAGCGTAAGCCCCTTAGAATAAAAATAATGGTTGATAATCTTTTGAATAGCAGTTTCTTTTTTGTTGATTTTATTCTTTATCATTTTATAAAAAAAAGGATTTAATTCTTTTTGCTTCTTTTCCAACAACTTCTCCGTCGTAATCTGCATTATGAGCAGTTTGTCCTTGATATCTCGGCTTTTTTTGATCAAGGTGCAAGTTGTAATAGATTAAATTATTTTCTTCTTTTAGGTAAACATGAAATCTAGGATAGAAGCTTCTATCTAACTGTTTTATAAAGCTCATTTGTTCATTCTCTCGACTCAAAAATTTATAACCCAAAGATCTCATTAAATTAATAATACTATCTTTTGTATTGTTTTCTAAAGTAAATTTCATAAAAGCTGGCAAAGAGGGTTAACCGCGCATTGTTAACCCTCTTATAAAACGTCATTTTTTGTTACTCCCATTTAGTGCTGTCCACAGAAGAGCAGACAACACCTTGTAATGCCCAATGCCCTCCTTTTTCCAAAGAAAACACTGAGCTCTTAGTTCTCTTTCGAGAACTATTATTATATAAGAGGGTTTCATTCTCTTTAGACAAGAAAGGTCAAGGTCTTTTTGAAAGGCTTCTTTCAGGCATGCCTGAAAATCAGCCCTATACTTCTTACTCCAACAATCACTCCCAAGGGTCTTTAAAAACAGCCTCTTGAAAGTTGAAGCATGCCCTTCTCTTATCTGGCTTATCAAGTACTCTATCATTCTTTCCACCTCCTTTCTTCTTTAAAGATAGAGTAAAGTTTGCTAAAATGCAACATATATGAAGAGAATTTTTGTAGCAGTTAATTTGCCAAAAGAAATAAAGGAGTCCTTAGAGAAAGCAAAAGAACCTTTTGAGGAAGGTGCTGTTAGGTGGGTTAAAAAAGAGAATTTACATATTACTTTGCTTTTTTTGGGTGATATAAAAGAAGAAGGGGTTGATGATATTTATAAAAAACTTAAAGACTTATTAAAACAAGAAAAATCTTTCTTTTTAGAAACAAAAAAGATAGAGTATGATAATATTTATAATCCGAGATTAATATGGGTAGTTTTAAAAGAGAATAAAGGTTTAGAACAGATTGCAAGAAGTTTAGGTAATGTTAAATTTAAACCCCATATTACTTTAGCAAGAATAAAAGCATGGGCTTTTAAGGCAATTGAAGTAGAAGAAAGACCAGTAATAGAAAAAGCAATCAATCTTTCGTTCAGCATTGATTCAATTGAAATTATGGAAAGCATCTTAAAGAAAACTGGTCCTGAGTATAAGGTATTAAAATCAATTAAACTATGAAAATACATTTTATTGGTGTTGGAGGCATTGGAATATCAAATATAGCGTCTTTTTATAAAGAAAGAGGAGAAGATATCCAAGGATCTGATGCTATAGAGACAGAGATTACACAAGGATTGAAATCTAAAATCTTTGTAGGGCATAAAAAAGAGAACATAACAAATGACATTGATTTAGTGATTTACTCTGAAGCTATAAAAGAGGATAATCCTGAATTAAAAAGAGCAAAAGAACTCGGCATTAAAGTTTTTTCTGGAGCTCAAGCAATGGGAAATATACAAAAAGATTATTATACAATTGCTGTTTCTGGGATGCACGGAAAAACAACAACAGCTTGTATGATAAGAGAAGTTTTTAAAAAAGCTGGTATAGATTCAAGTTATGTCATAGGAACAAAAAATGGAGGACACTTAGGAACAAGTAAGTATCTTATTATTGAAGCCGATGATTATAAGGCAAAGTTTTTAAATTATTATCCTAATGCTTTAGTTCTAACGAATATTGATAAAGAACATATGGACTATTTTAAAAACATGGATCATATTTTAAGTGTTTTTTCAAAATATATATCTCAAGTCAAAGATTTAATTATAGCGAATAAATCAGATAAAAACATAAAAAAGATAATTAAATCAGCAAAATGTAAGGTTATTCTTGTTGATAGAAAAAATATTTCTTTATCTGTTCCAGGAAAACATAACCAATTAAACGCTTCTTTGGTTTTAGAATTAGCAAAATATTTAAATATTGAAAACCCTCAATTAAAAAGTTACGAGGGTACATGGAGACGGTTTGAAGAAAAACAAAAAAATAACTTATTGGTTATTTCTGATTATGCTCATCATCCAACAGAATTAGAGGCAACATTTCAAGCTTTAAAAGAAAAATTTAAAAACAAAAAAATATGGGTTGTTTTTCAACCACACCAAAAACAAAGAACATTTTATCTTTTTAATGAATTTGCTAAGGTATTAAAAAATGCTAATTTTGACAAAACTATCATCACTGATATTTACGATGTTAAGGGAAGAGAAGAAAAAAACATTATTGTTTCTTCTAAAGATTTATCTCAAAAAGCAGGGATTGATTATATAAAACAAGGGGATTTGGAAAATTATTTAAAAACTAATTATCAAAATATTGATATTCTCGCTTTAATAGGAGCAGGGGATATATATAAAATAGAAGAAAAATTATGATTTATCCACAAGCATTTGATTGACTTTCTCTCTGAACCTTTTTAAGATAGTCAAAGAGGTTCTTTTATTGAGAACAAAAAAATAAAAAGAAATAAAAGTCGTTAATAATAAAAAGATTTCATGTCAACTTTATCTATCGTGTTAATTGTTGCTGTTATAGTCGTTGTCGCTGTCGTTGTTGCAATACTCCTTAAGAAGAAAAAAGGGGGAGCTGTAATGCAATCTGAAGCGTCTGCTACAAGCCCTGAAATGCCAACTCCTGAAATGCCACGAGAAGAAACACCACAAGAACCAGAAGGAGGACCACAAATGTAATTTCAAATAAAAAAACAAGCCGGGTTTTATACTCGGTTTGTTTTTTGTTATAATGTATTATTATGCCAAACCTAAAAGAAACAATGTCTGTGTTAAAGGAGAGAGTAGACCCTGTAATAGAGATTCTTTTGTTGGAAAAAGTAAGCTTGAAGCTTCAAAAAATAGTTAACTATCAAATACAGACTGGTGGAAAAAGAATAAGACCTATTTTAGCTATTTTATCTTGTAAGATGCTAAAGGGAAACATAAAGGATGTCCTTTATCCAGCAGCTAGCCTTGAAATACTTCATAATTACACCTTGATTATTGACGATATCGTTGATAACGGAAAACTAAGGAGAAATGAAAAGACAACTTGGTTTAAGTATGGAAAATCAATAGCTAACTTTGTTTCAATGAACTATGCTGTAAGCGTTTTTGAAGCTATCAGCCATGCCCCTAATGCTATGAGGGTTTTAGATATTCTATCAGAAACATTAAAAACTATTACAGAAGGACAATGCCTTGATGTTCTTTTAGAAAGGTCAGGAAGAGAAAATGAAGAATATATTAAAAAAAATAGGCCATCAAATATTTCAACTCAAAAATATCTTGAAATGATAAGTAAGAAAACAGCTTCTTTGATTCAAAGCTCTTGTGAGATTGGGGGGCTATGTGCTAATGCGCAAAGAAAAGATCTTAAGGCTTTGAGAGAATTTGGATTTAATTTAGGTATAGCGTTTCAAATACAAGACGATATTTTAGATATATTCGGCAAAGAAAAAGAGTTTGGCAAAGAGATAGGAAAAGATATAGAAGAAAGAAAAGGAGGAAATATTATTATCTTGTTTGCTCTAAAAGAATTAAAACAAACAGATAAAGATAAGGTTTTGAATGTAATGAAAAAAAAGAAAATAACAAAATCAGATATTAAAAAAGTAATTTCTCTAATTGAAAAGACAAAATCGAGAGAAAAAGCTGAAAAATTTAAGAGAAAATATTTTGAAAAAGCAAAAAAGTATTTAGGAGTTCTTCCAAAAAATAAATATAATAATTTACTTTCTGATTTAGCAAATTATGTTGTCCAAAGAGAAAAATAAATATATTCTGAAGATAAGGGGGGTTGATAAAATAGTTTTTGATTGTATTAAAAACAACCAAAAGATAATTGAAACTAGAGCTGCTACCAAAAAATACCGTAATATTAAAATAGGTGATATATTAGTATTTGCTTGTGCTGATAATAAATTAGAAAAAACAGTAAAGAAAATAGAAATTTATAGAAATATCAACGAGATGGTAAAAGTAATCAACTTTAAAGATATTATGCCTTTCTTGAATTCAGTTGAAGAAATGGAAAAAGTATGTTTTAGCTTTCCAAACTACAAAGAAAAAATAAAACAATTTGGAATCATAGCTTTTACCTTAGAATAACCATTTGCGAATAAAAAGAATTTATTGAATTGTTTCATTAAAAATTACAATAAAATCTTGAAGAAACTAGAAAAAAAACGTAATATAAAGAATATTTATGTATAATTTTAAAGAAAGAGAACAATACTGGAGAGATTTTTGGGAAAAAGAAAATATATATCTTTTTAATGAAAAATCTAAAAAGCCTTTTTATTCTGTTGATACTCCACCCCCCTATGTTTCAGCAGATCACTTACACCAAGGGCATATAATGAGCTATTCTCAGGCTGAATTTATCGTAAGGTATAAGAGAATGAAAGGTTTTGAAGTTTATTACCCAATGGGTTTTGATGACAATGGTTTGCCAACAGAAAGATTTGTAGAAAAAAAATACAAACTTAATAAAAAAAACACAAAGAGAAAAGACTTTATTAAAAAATGTCTTGAGGAAACAAAGAAAGGTTCTTTGATTTATAAAAATCTGTGGAAATTATTGGGTATCTCAGTGGATTGGACAAAAACATATTCAACTATTAATAAAAACTCTCAGAAAATATCCCAGTGGTCTTTTTTAGATCTTTATAAAAAGAAAAAAGTATATAGAGCAAAAAAACCAATTATGTGGTGTACTGCTTGCCAAACAGCTATTTCACAAGCAGACCTTGAGGATGAAGAAAAAGAAACATATCTTGTTTTTATAAAAGCAAAAACAAAACAAGGAAAAGAAATTATTTTCTCTACCACGAGACCAGAGCTTTTACCATCTTGTGTTGGTATTTCAGTTCACCCAAAAGATAAAAGATACAAAGATTTAGTTGGTAAAAAAATCATAATCCCAATTACAAATAAAGAAATAGAAATGACATCAGATGAAATGGTTGATCCTAATTTTGGAACAGGTATTGTTTATTTTTGCTCATCTGGAGACAGGCAATTTTTAGACTGGGAACAAAATCACCCCATTAAGGATAAAATATATCTTTTAAATTATAATGGAACAATGAATGAAAAAGCGGGTGAGTATAGGGGGTTAACTGTTCTTGAAACTAGAAAACGGATTGTTGAAGATTTAGAAAAGATAGGTTGTATAGAAAAAAAGGAAAAGATAACTCATTCTGTAAATACTCACGAAAGATGTGGAACAGATGTAGAATATATTGATTCAGAGCAATGGTTTATAGATATTTTAAATATTAAAAAAGAGCTTTTATTACAAGCAGATAAAATGAATTGGTTTCCTATTTCTATGAAACAAAAGTATATCGATTGGGTTTCTACCTTAAAATGGGATTGGTGTATTTCAAGGCAAAGATATTACGGAGTTCCTATTCCTGTTTGGTACTGCCCTAAATGTTCTAAAATGGTTATAGCTCAAGAAAAAGAATTACCTGTTGATCCTACTGAAACAGAAAAAATATGTTCTTGTGGTTCTAAAATGTTACCAGAAAAAGACGTTCTAGATACATGGGCTACATCCTCTTTAACGCCAAATATTGCTAACAACCTAACAAAAGCAAAACTTTATCCTTTATCTTTAAGGCCTCAAGCTTTTGAAATAATAAGAACATGGCTTTTTTACACTGTAGTTAAATCTTTTTATCATTTCAATTCTGTTCCCTTCAAAGACATTATGATTTCAGGTCATGGTTTAGATGAAAAAGGTAAAAAACTTTCAAAAAGATTAGGGAACTACGTACCCCCAGAAGAAATTATTGAACAATACGGAGCTGATGCTTTAAGATATTGGGCTTGTGGGGCATCGTTAGGAAACAACTTAAGATATTCTGAAGAAGAGGTTAAAAAAGGTAAAAAAACTGTAACAAAATTATTTAATGCAGCCAACTTTTGCTTTTTACATTTTAAAAATAAAGATTATTCAAAGATAGAGAATGATTTAGAGACAGAAGATAAGTGGATACTTTATAACTTGTCTGAAACCATTAAAAAAACTACTCAATATTTTGAGCAATATGCTTATTCTAAAGCAAAGGATGAGATTGATAACTTTTTCTGGAATTATTTCACAAGTAATTATCTAGAATTTGTAAAATATAGGTTATACGAAAACAATGACGAAGTAGTAAAAAAAGTTCTATACAAATGCTTACTAAGTGTCATTAAGCTTTACGCTCCCTTAATACCTTTTATTACAGAAGAAATATACCAAGAATACTTTGTAAATTTTGAGAAAGAAAAAAGTATACATTTATCAGAATGGCCTAAAGAATTAAAAATAGAATTTAAAGAGAAAAATGAATTTCAAAAAGTGATTAATACAATTACAGAAATAAGAACCTATAAATCAAACAAAGGTATTTCTTTAGGAAAAGAAATAGAAGAATTTAAAACAAAAGCTGATAAACAATATAATGATTTTATAGGAAGAGTAGGTAAAGTAAAAAAAATAAAATGAATAATGTAATCTTAGTTAATAGAAAAGATAAAGAAACGGGTGAACAAGAAAAATTTAGAGCTCATATTAAAGCAAATCTTCACAGAGCTTTTTCTGTTTTACTTTTCAATAAGAAAGGAGAAATAATGCTACAAAAAAGATCTCAATTTAAACCTATTGCTCCTTACCTTTGGTCTAATACTTGTTGTAGTCATCCCAGAAAAGGAAAAGATATTAAAAAAGAGGCAGAAAGAAGATTAAAACAAGAAATGGGAATACAATGTAGTTTGGAAGAATCCTTTCAATTATATTATAAGTTTAGATATGGCTACTTTACAGAACATGAAATAGATCATGTTTTTATCGGTAAATTTAATGGAAAACCTATTTTAAATAAGAAAGAAGCCTGTGGTTGGAAATGGGCTTCTATAAAAGAAGTAAAGAAAGACATAAAAGAAAACCCAGAAAAATATACTCTTTGGTTCGGGTTAATTTTGGAGAAAATATAATTAATAGAAGTGATTGAAATAGTATAAAAAATACCATTGATTAATGGTAGGGGCAGGAAATCTTAGGGAATCATCTAAGGTTTCCTGCCAAATAATAACTATTCATTTTTAATCTTTCCCCAGCTAATATTGCGCCACGATTTTTTAGAATTAAAATCTGGCAAAACGATAGTCCATGCGGTATTATCTCTTAACACATTTATACTATTTCCGCTTATATTAATAAGTGGAAATTTTTGAGATAATCTTGTGGATATATCGGATGGAGCCATGAGAACAGAAAGAGGTAAGATACTCTCTATTGTTACCTTTATTCTATCAAAACTCCTAATAGTTTTAATAGAATAAATTTGCTTAAAGGGTTCTCCCATTTTTACATCTAAAAACCCTAACAAGGGATTGATTTTGAGCTCAAAGGTAATAATATCTAGGTCTATACCTGTTGGAATAGGCGAAGATACTATAATTGGCACTATGTGGGGTTGGCCACTGCTCTCTTTACCGATCCAAAAAGAAGGATTTTCTAAAATAATTTCAGAAAATGGCTTCTCTAGTAGGATAAGAGCAATCACTCCCCTTAAATCACCCAATCCATTATTACTAGCACCACAACGAATGTGGGCTCGCCTACTATCCAAATTTCTACTACAAGATAAAAAGAATTTATCAGGGAGATCTTCCCCCCTAATTACCTTTTTTATTTCAGCATCTGCCTCAATCCATGTCTCTACTTCAGACACATTAGAAAGATTACAAACAAGAGGCAAAAGCACTAAGTTTGTAGGTACAACCTCACCCACCCTTAGATGAATACCGGAAGACATATCTATAAAAGGTGTCTCTTTTGGCATGCCATCCAATACTATTTCTACCAAAGTATCATCTTTTCGTACCTCGATTGGTACGTTGATGATTTCTATCTTACTAATTTCTGCAAATTCTTGACAACCACTGCTACAAATAACTAAAACTACTAAAGGTAGTACAAATTTGCTCATTTTCAAAACCTCCTCAAATTTATTGTTGTGCCATATAAGAACTAATGTTAATATATCATATATATATTATGCTTAAATGTCAAGTTTTATAGGTAATGTGCAAGGACATATGGCGATTTTTCCCCAAGCAAGTTAATCTGTAAATAATTTACTATTTAATAGATCCATGTAAACCAGCTCAGGATGGAACTGTTGAAGGGTCTCATAGAGAAGATCAAGAGAAGTTCTATGACAGAAATAATTTTAAAAATATTAAAGACTTGCAAAGAAAGATACATTTATGGAATGATGAGTATAATAATATAGAACATTGTGGATTGAACCGTAAAACTCCCATAGACTCTTTTTCTGGTTACAAATTAAATAAATTGATGAATGATAAATCGATTGAATCAACAAATATCTTTTTCTAAAAAACATTTTAAATTTTATACCGTTAGCTATTAAAGAACAAAGAATTGTATTATAATTATATAAAATACCACTATGCCTCCTATTAATAAAAATAAACTTGCTTTTTCCTTTGTTTTCTTGGTTATAGTTCTAATTTTAACAAATACAATGTTTCTCAAAAAAGTTGATGGTTGTTTTGAACATGGTGGCGAGAGCATTGCGCACGTATGTTGTCCAGATGAAGATCCTCCACATTGTTTATCTGTATCTTTAGGATGGGCCGATGTGTGTCGCCAACAAACAAGTGAGCCATATGAACAGACTAACTGTGTGTCTTGTACAGATGGATCACAATATTGCATAACAACCCGTACCACACAATCTATTGTGAGCACAAACGATCCTGACTGTATTAGTACTGCCTCCTGTGTCCGTATTAATACTTACGAA
>CAYVCP010000023.1:0-9778 GCA_964450565.1 uncultured Candidatus Saccharibacteria bacterium
GGAGAAATCCCTTAATCATATTATTATGGCTGTAAAAACAACGATTGAATCTACGCCTCCTGAAATATTGGCTGATATTATGTCTAGTGGAATTTATTTAGTGGGAGGAGGGGCATTATTAACTGGTTTAGATAGCTTGTTATCTCAAATTACAAAAATAAAAGTGAATATTATTGAAGATCCTTTAACTGCTGTTGTAAGAGGGGGTGGTATAGTTTTAGAAAACTTAGATACATTAAAAGAGGTTCTTTCTAATGATTCTTCAGGAGACGCTCCTAAATAATATGACTGAGATTAACAAACAACAAATTTTAAAAATTGCAGAATTAGCCATGTTAGAATTAAAAAATGATGAAATTGAAAGACTAGAAAAAGATTTGAAAGAAATTTTAGATTACGTAAACCTTTTAGATGAAGTAGATGTTTCTTCTGTTAAAGCTTTAGCTCATAATACTAATTTAAAGAATATCATGAGAAAAGACGAACAAAGAAAAAGTGATAGTGTTGATTTAATATTAAAACAATTTTTTGATAAACAAGAAAGGTTGCTAAAAGTAAAGGAAGTTTTAAATGATCCGCAATAATTTAACAATTAAAGAGATTCATAGTGGTTTAGAAAAGAAAGAATTTTCATGCTATGAAATAGTTTCTCATTACCTAAAAAAAGCAAAACATGATAGGGTAGACGCTTTTTTGTCTATTAATAATGGTGCTATAGAAAAAGCAAAAATGGTTGATAATAAAATAGCAAGAAAAGAAAAAATATCTCTATTAGAAGGCATACCATACTCTGTTAAAGATGCCATTTTAGTGAAAGATTTAAAATGTACGGCTGGTTCTAAGATATTAGAAAATTATACTGCTGTGGAATCAGCAACATGTATTAGAAAATTAGACAAAGAGGGATCAATTGTTATAGGAAAAACTAATACAGATGATTTTACTATGGGTTCTTCAACAGAAAGATCGGCTTTTAAAACAACTAAGAACCCTAAAGATATAACAAGGGTTCCTGGAGGTAGCTCTGGAGGATCTGCTGCTTCTGTGGGTGATGATTCTTCTGTTTTTTCTTTAGGTTCTGATACCGGAGGATCAATTAGACAACCTGCTTCTTTTTGTGGGGTTGTTGGTTTAAAACCAACTTACGGTGCTGTTTCTCGTTATGGTTTAATAGCACACGCTTCTTCTTTAGATCAAATAGGACCTATTACAAAGACAGTAGAGGATGCTGAGATAGTTTTTAATGCAATAAGAGGAAAGGATGAGAAAGATTCAACCAGTATGAGTATAAAAGAAATGCCGGTAAAAAAGAAATTTAAAATAGGAATAGTAAAGGAATATTTTTCAAATGAATTAGATAAAGATATAAAAAAAGCTATTGAAAATAAAATTAAGGATATGGATGTTGTGGAAATTTCTTTACCTCATTCTAAATATGCTTTAGCTTGTTATTATATTATATCTACTTCTGAAGCTTCTGCTAATTTAGCTAGATTTGATGGGATTAGATATGGATTACATGTTGATGGAGAGAAGCTAAAAAGAGTATACTTAAAAACAAGGGGTATGGGTTTTGGACAAGAGGTTAAGAGAAGGATTATGTTAGGGACCTTTTGTCTGTCTTCTGGCTATTATGATGCTTATTACTTAAAGGCTCAAAAAGTTAGAACTTTAATCAAGCAAGATTTTGAAAAAGCTTTTGAAAAAGTTGATTTTATTATAGCCCCAACCTCTCCTTTTACAGCTTTTAAAATTGGAGAAAAAATGAATGATCCTTTACAAATGTATCTTGCAGATATTTATACCATTTCTTTGAATTTAGCTGGTTTGCCAGGAATTTCTATCCCTTGCGCAGAGATTAAGGGACTTCCAGTAGGGATGCAGGTAATAGGGAAGCCATTTTCTGAAAACAACATTTTTAATTTTGTAAAAAATATATGCCCAACATTATAGATATAAATCCTTCTGATTCAGAGAATTTTTTTAGCTCTTTAAGAGAAGAGTTAGAGTTCTTTTTGTCCCCCCAACTTCAGCAAGATATTCTTATCTGGAAAATTATTTTCATCGCTGTTTCTCTGTTATTTATTGTTTTACTTCTTTTAATAATAAGAAAAGATGAGTATGACTTTTTCCATGCAGTTGCTATGACAGACATACATGATAGAAGAAGTTATAAGGATTTAGGGGCGAAAAAAGCGCAAAAGAGGTGGAATAAAATTAAGCTACGATTAGATAAGGAGTCAGATGCTCATTGGAAGCTTTCGTTAATTGAGGCAGAAGATTTTTTAGATAGCGTTTTGCAAAGAATGGGTTATGGAGGTGATAATTTAGATGAAAGATTGGAAAGATTAAAAGAAGGTGATATTTCTAATCTAATAGATTTAAAAAAAGCGCATAAGGTTTGTTCTGATATAGTAAGAGATCCTGATTACAAAATAAATAAAATTCAGGCAGTAGAAGAAATAAGTATTTTTGAAAAAAGTTTAATGGATTTAAACGCCTTGTAAATAAGGTCATTTTATATTATAATTTCTTATAATAGCGCCGTGGAGGAGTAGTACCTTGCCAGGCTCATAACCTGGAGGCCCCCGTGCAATTCGGGGCGGCGCAACAAAAAAACGGCTAAGAGCCGACGTAGCTCAGTGGTAGAGCAGAGTCTTCATAAGGCTAAGGCCACAGGTTCAATCCCTGTCGTCGGCATATTTAATTTCTTTAATTAGGATTAAAAAAGCGTTAAACTGGTTTAATTAGTTTTTCGGTTACCATTAAAAATAGATAAAAATTTATTGAAAAATTTTATTTTCTTTGTTATTATAAAATAGTTTTTGCGGATGTAGCTTAGTGGTTTAAAGCGCGACCCTGTCACGGCCGAGATCGTGGGTTCAAATCCCATCATCCGCGCAGTAAAGTATTCTATGGCTAAAAAGTATATTATTTTTGATTTAGACGGAGTTATTCTTTCTTTCTTATTTTTTTTAAACCCAGGATCAAAAAAGGTTTTAAAGAAGATCAAAGAAAGTAATAAATATAATTTAGTAGTCTTAACTGCTAGGAAAAATAAAATACTTTTACTGTTAGCAAGAATTTTTCTCTGTATTTATGGATTAAAATTTTTAAATCTTTTAAGTTCTAATGGCACTAAATCTTCTTTTTTGAAAGAAAAAGAGGAATGTTTTCTTTTTGTAGAGAGCAGTCCTAAAAATATTAAAGAAATTAGGGGATTGGTTAGAGAAGTCGTTTATTTTTCTTACTTTAGGAAAAAATCATTTGATGGTTTAAAACCGATTCATTCATGGGATAAAATATTAGAAAAAGTTCCCTTATAATATAATATGTGGATTATTTTTCCTTGTTTCTGACTTGTTTTTAAGGTAAAATAGAATAATATCATGAATTTAAGAAGTATTAAAAAAGAAGCTCAGAAGGAATTGAGTACTATTTCTAATTTGAAAGAATTAGAACATGTTTCTAAAAAATATTTAAGCAAGAAAGGAGAAATTGCCAAGGTTTTTTTATCTCTTAAGGATTTATCTGATACTAAGAAGAGAGAGGTAGGAAAGGAAGCTAATTTAATTAAAAAAGAGATTGAGAGTTTGATCAAAAAAAGAAAAGAAATTTTTAAAAATACTAATATAAACATTGTTGCTGGAAGTTTTGATGTCACGAGACCAGCAGAAAAAATAGAGAGAGGACATATTCATCCCTTAACTCAAACACAAAGACAAGCTCAAGAGATTTTTATACAAATGGGCTTTGAAATAGCATTGGGACCTGAAATAGAAAAAGAATGGTATAATTTTGATGCTTTAAATATTCCCAAACACCACCCTGCTAGAGATATGTGGGATACTTTTTGGTTAGATAAAGAAGTTTTATTAAGAACCCATACTAGCCCTGTTCAAGTAAGGTATATGGAAAAGCATCAACCTCCTTTAAAAATAATTGTGCCAGGAAAGGTTTTTAGAAATGAAGCAACAGATGCATCTCATGATGCAGAGTTTTATCAGCTGGAAGGTTTGGTAGTAGATAAAGATATTTCAGTTTCTCATTTTAAAGCTATCATTGAGGTATTTTTAGAAAGGTTTTTTAAATCAAAAGTTGAAATTAGATTAAGGCCTGGTTTTTTTCCTTTTACTGAACCTAGTTTTGAAATTGATGCTAAGTGGGCAGGGGGAAAATGGCTTGAATTAATGGGAGCTGGTATGGTGCATCCTAAGGTTTTTGAATCTGCTGGTATAGATACTAAAAAATGGAAAGGATTTGCTTTTGGCGTTGGATTAGATAGATTAGCTATGATCAAGTATAAGATCGGAGACATTAGAATGTTCCACCAGAACGATTTAAGGTTTTTAAAACAGTTTTAATATATGATTTTTTCATTTAATTTTTTAAAAGATTATATCTCAAAAGATATATTAGTTGATGAAATAGCAGAGCTACTTATGTTTCATAGTTTTGAGATAGAAGAAATTAAAAAGAAAGGTATTGATTTTACTTTAGATATTGATGTTTTAGCTAACAGGGCTCACGATTGTTTTAGTCATATTGGAATAGCAAGGGAGGTATGTGCTTTAGCTATGTGTAAATTAAAAATACCAGAAAACAGCTTTATAGAAAAAAAAGGAAAAACTAATTTAAAAATAGATGTTCTTTCGAATAAAGATTGTAAAAGATATACTTTAAAGATTTTAGAAAACATTCAAGTAGGAGATTCTCCAAAATGGCTTAAAGAACGGCTTAAGAGTTGTGGTTTACAACCCATTAACAATGTTGTTGATATTACAAATTACGTTATGTTGGAAACTGGACAACCCTTGCATGCTTTTGATGCAGAGAAAATAGGGGATAGGGTAATTGTGAGACGAGCAAAAACAGGAGAAAAAATAAAAACATTAGATGATAAAGAATATAATCTAAATGAAAATATCCTTGTTATAGCTTCAAATAGCCATCCATTAGCTATAGCTGGAATTAAGGGTGGAGAGGATTCTGGTATTGATCAGAATACTAAGACAATTGCTATTGAGGCTGCTAACTTTGATCAGATTTTAATTAGGAAAGCTTCAAGGGCTTTAAAACTGAGGACAGATGCTTCATTAAGGTTTGAAAATGGCATTGATGAAAGTTTAATTGATTTTGCCCAAAAGAGAGTTTGTTTTTTATTAACGCAATATGCAAAAGCAGAGGTTCTAGAAACTATAATAGATAGTAATCCTAAGCAAAGAAATAAAAAAAAGATTAAACTAAATTTAAATTATGCTAATCAGTTATTAGGATTAGAGATAAAAGAGGAAGAGGCTATTGATATTTTAGAAAGATTGCAATTTGAAGTAGAAAAACAATCATCTCACCTACTTGTTTTGGTTCCCAAAGAACGATTGGATATTTCTTTTGCAGAAGATTTAATTGAAGAATTGGGTAGAATATATGGTTATGATAAAATTCCCTCTATTTTTCCAAAAGGCAAGGTGAGTCCTCCTGAAAGAAACGATACAATATTTTGGTGTAATAAAACAAAAGACATTTTGAAAGAATTAGGTTTTTCTGAAGTATATACTTATTCTTTTGCTTCAGAAAATAATTTATCTGGTGTTGAAATTATAAATCCTTTAAATGTTTTAAATAAATATTTAAGAACTAACCTTATATCAAATCTTTTAAAAACTAAAGAAGAGAATTTAAAATGGTTTGATGAAATTAATATCTTTGAGTTGGGAAAAGTTTTTGAGAAAGGCTTTAAAGAAAAAAGGCGCCTTTGTTGTCTTACCACAAAAAAGGATAGTTTTTATTTCTTAAAAGGGGTATTACAAAATTTGTTTTCTGAACTAGGAGTCAAAGACTACGATTATTATTTAGACAAGGGACCATTTGCAAAAGGAGCTAAAATAAAAATAGGAAACAAAGAAGTTGGTTTTATTGGACAAAAAGATGAAGCTTTTCTTTTTGATATAGATTTAGATTTTTTACTCACAAAAGCAACAGAGAAGAAACAATACGAACAAATTTCTATATTTCCTCCTTATTTTCGAGATTTAGCAATTTTTGTTCCAAAACAACAACAAGTAGGGAGTGTTTTAAAAATTATCCAAGGATCGTGTTCTGATATTGTGAAAGAAGTTGAATTGTTTGAGGTTTATTCTGGTAAGGGAATACCAGAGGGAAAAAAGAGTTTAGCATTTCATATAACCTATCAATCAAAAAAGAAAACATTGCTTTCTGAAGAGGTAGAAAAAGAGCATCAGAAAATAATCAAGGGTTTAGAAGGTAATTTATCGTTTAAAGTAAGAAAATAATTATATGAACAAAAAGCAAGAAGCAAGTTATACAGCAGAAGATATTTATGTATTAGAGGGGTTAGATCCTGTAAGAAAGAGACCTGGTATGTATATCGGTTCTACTGGTGTTGAAGGATTGCACCATTTAATATGGGAAGTCTTTGATAATTCTTTAGATGAGGCAATGGCTGGGTATTGTAATGAAATAGTAGTTTCTTTGTTAAAAGGAAACAGGGCTCAATGTATTGATAATGGAAGGGGTATTCCTGTTGAGAAACATAAAAAAACAGGAAAATCAGCTTTAGAGACTGTAATGACTACCTTGCATGCTGGTGGAAAGTTCGGAAGTAAGGCTTATCAAGTTTCTGGGGGTCTTCATGGAGTAGGAGTTTCGGTTGTTTGTGCTTTGTCTAGTGAAATGACAGCTGAAGTTTGTCGTGACGGTTTTACATTTTCTCAAGAATATGCAAAAGGAAAAGTAAAAACAAAGTTACAAAAAGGAAAGAGTTGTAATAAGACAGGAACATCGGTTACTTTTTTGCCTGACACAGAAATATTTAAAGATGTTCAATTTGATAGAAAGAAAGTTTTATCTCACCTAAGACAACAAGCTTATTTAACTCCTGGAGTAAGGATAGTAGTTAAGGATGAAAGAGGAGATAATCCCTTTAATTATACCTTTTATTTCGAAGGAGGATTAAAATCATACGCTAGTTATCTTATTGGAGACACCGAACCAAGGCATGACAACGTTTTTTATTGTAAAGGAGAAAAAGAAAATATATTTGTAGAGGTCGCTCTTTTATATGCAAAAGAGTTTGAATGTTTTGAAGAAAGTTTTGCTAATAACATTAATACAGGAGAAGGAGGAACTCATCTTACTGGTTTTAGGACAGCTTTAACAAGAACTTTAAATAATTATGCTAGAAAGAATAGCTTTTTGAAAGAAAAAGATGAAAATTTGACAAGTAATGATGTAAGGGAAGGATTAGTAAGTGCTGTTTCTATTAAGATCAGAGATCCTCAATTTGAAGGTCAAACAAAAGCAAAATTAGGAAATCCAGAAGCTAAAACCGCCGTGGAAAATGTTTTTTCTTCTGCTTTTGCAGAGTTTTTAGAAAAGAACCCTCAAGACGCAAGATCAATTATTGAGAGTTGTTTATTATCAGCTAGAGCTAGAAGAGCTGCTAAAGCTGCTAGAACTACAGTATTAAGAAAGGGAGTATTGGATGGTCTAAGTTTGCCTGGTAAATTAGCAGACTGTGCATCAAAAAACCCAGAAGAGTCAGAAATATATATAGTAGAGGGTGATTCTGCAGGAGGAAGTTCGAAAATGGCTAGAGATAGAAGATCTCAAGCTATCCTTCCTTTGCGAGGAAAAATTTTGAATGTAGAAAGAGCAAGATTAGATAAAATTTTAACAAACCAAGAAATTAAATCACTGATTATTGCTTTAGGAACAGCAATTTCACAAGATTTTGATATTGAAAAACTAAGATATCATAGGATTATTATTATGTCAGATGCTGATGTTGATGGAGCCCATATTAGAACCTTGCTTCTTACTTTATTCTTTAGATATTTTAGAGAAATAGTTGAAAAAGGGTTTTTGTATATAGCTCAACCTCCTTTATATAAAATACAATCAGGTAAAACAATAGAATATGCTTATACAGACGCTGATAAAGAAGATATTATTAATGAGTTAAAAGGAAGTAATATCAGTATCCAGAGGTATAAAGGTTTGGGGGAAATGAATCCTAACGAGCTATGGGATACAACAATGAATCCAGAAAATAGAGTTCTTTTAAGGGTTAAAGTAGAAGATGCAAAAGAAGCTGATCATATTTTTGATACTTTAATGGGTAAAGAAGTAATGCCACGTAAAAAATTTATACAAGTTCACGCAAAGAAAGTTAAAAATCTTGACATTTAATTTTTTCAAAGGTAATATAGGCTCAAAGAGCCCTAAGGGGCTTTTTTAAAAAACATGATACACAGAATAAAAACATTTTTTAAAGAAGTAATAACTGAAGGAAAAAAAGTTGATTGGCCTACCAAGCAACAAACTTTTAGATATACAGTGATAGTTATTTCTATTTCTGCTTCTGTGGCTTTATTCCTTGGTATTTTAGACTTTATTTTTTTAAAAATCTTAGGAAAATTTATTATTTAAAATATGGCAAAACAAAAGATACAACAAGGTAGAAATTGGTATGTTTTACACACATATCCCGGAGAAGAAGAAGCAGTTGCCAGAAATCTTAGACAAAGAGTTGAGAATCTTTCGGTAGAAGATAAGATTTTTAATGTAATGGTACCAAAAGAAAAAAAGATTAAGATAAAGAACGGTAAAAGAAAAGTAATTGAGGAAAGAATATATC
Organism: uncultured Candidatus Saccharibacteria bacterium; assembly: GCA_964450565.1. GTDB lineage: Bacteria > Patescibacteriota > Minisyncoccia > Minisyncoccales > CG1-02-41-26 > CAYVCP01. The sequence goes on from CAYVCP010000023.1 coordinate 8,660, forward strand.
CTGGATATGTATTTGTAGAAATGATTGTTACAGATGATTCTTGGTATGTGGCTCGTAATACTCCTCGTGTTACTGGTTTTATTGGAGCAGGAACTACTCCGATTCCAGTTTCTCAAGCAGAGGTTGATATTTTAAAGAAGAGGATTGGAATTGAAGCTCCTCAGTTTAAAATTGACGTTACTTTAGGAAGTTTAGTAAAAATTAATGATGGTCCTTTTAAAGACTTTGAGGGTAAGGTTTCTGAAATTGACGGAGAAAGGGGCAAGTTAAAAGTATTGGTTAATATATTTGGTCGGGATACACCTGTTGAAGTTGATTCATTACAAGTTAAAAAAATATGAAAGAAGTAGCAAAAGTAAAATTACATATTCAAGCCGGTAAGGCAACTCCGGCTCCTCCTATTGGACCATCTCTAGCTCAATATGGTATTAATATAGGAGAATTTTGTCAAAAATTTAATGATACCTCAAAAGATCAAATAGGATTTACCTTGCCTACGGTCATTACTATTTTTGAAGATAGAAGTTTTAAGTTTATAATTAAAACTCCTTTAACTTCTCAACTTATTAAGAAATCACTTGGTATTGAGAAAGGATCAGGAGAGCCTAATAGAAAAAAGGTAGGTAAATTAACAAAAGAACAATTAACAGAGATTGCAACTACTAAAATGCCTGATTTAAATACTAAGGATACGAAAAGAGCTATGAAAATTATTGAGGGGACTGCTAAAAATATGGGGGTAGAAATTAAATAGTTATGGTATTATCAAAGTCTGCTATTTTAAGAAATAAAGAGAAGAATAAAGTAGTGATAGATCCTTTTGTTGAAGCTAATGTAGGAAATTGTAGCTATGATGTTTCTTTGGGAGAATGGTATTTTAGAGAAAGCCATCCCAAAGAAGGATTTACGACCTACAATCCTTATTCAAAGAAAGAGGTCTCAAGGGTCTGGGGTTTACCTCAAAGAGCGAAAAAAGCCAAGGAGTGTATTAATAATTTTGAGGGCATTTCAGAAGACGATCTAATAATTTTAATAGATCCTGGAGAAACATTGCTCTGCCACACTAAAGAGTTTATTGGAGGAAGGGATAATATTACTACGATGATGAAGGCGCGAAGT
>CAYVCP010000024.1:0-8978 GCA_964450565.1 uncultured Candidatus Saccharibacteria bacterium
ATTAAAACATCTCGTCCTGCTTTAATTATCGGTAGAGGAGGAAAAGGGGTCACAGAATTAAAATCACAAATAAATAAAGAATTAGACAAGATTAAAGGAATAAAATCAGAAATTAAAATAGAGATTTTAGAAATTAGAAATTCTTGGGCATCAGCTTCTTTAGTGGCTCAATGGGTTGCTGGTCAGTTAAAAAAACAAGTTCCTTTCAGAAGAGCTTTAAAAATGGCCTTAAGCAAGGTTATAGAAAACAAGGAAATTCAGGGAGCCAAAATTGAGGTTGCTGGAAGATTAAATGGAGTTGACATAGCTAGGCGCGAAGGAGTAAAAGAGGGCAGATTACCAAGACAGACTCAAAGAGCAATTATTGATTATGGCTTTTGTGAAGCGCATTGCACCTTTGGGGCCATTGGAATAAAGGTATGGCTTTATAAAGGAGAAAAGTTTGATTAATTATGTTAGAACCAAAGAAAACAAAACATAGAAAAAGAATGAAGGGAAGATCCAAGGGTATGACAAAAGGAGGGAGCACTATTGCTTATGGTGTCTTTGGTTTGAAAGCAATGGAAGCGAAATGGATTACCTCAAATCAGATTGAAGCAGCTAGAAAAGCGATGACAAGAAGTTTTGAAAGAAAAGGTAAGCTTTGGATAAGAATTTTTCCTGATAAACCTGTTACCTCAAAGGGAGCTGAAACGCCTATGGGCGGAGGTAAGGGAGCTGTTTCGCATTATGTGTTTCCCATAAAGCCAGGCAGAATTGTTTTTGAATTAGATGGCATGGAAGAAGATATAGCCAAAGAGGCTTTTCGTAAAGCTGCTTCTAAACTGCCTATTAAAACCAAGTTTATAAAAAAATGAAAAGAAAAGAAAAACAAAAAGAATTTCAAAGAATGTCAGACGATATTCTGAAAGAATCATTGAAAGAAAAGAAAAATCATTTAATGCAATTAAGATTTGATTTAACAGCAGGTAAGGTAAAAAATGTAAGAGAAATTAGATCAACAAGAAGAGATATAGCGAGAATAAATACAATACTATGCCTAAAAAAAAGTTAGAAGGAATCATTGTATCAAATAAGATGGAAAAAACCGTAGTGGTAAAAGTAGAAACACTAAAGGTGCATCCCAAATATCGCAAAAGGTATAAAGTGTCAAAAAATTACAAGGCACATAGCGAAAAAGATTTGCAAGAAGGAGATAAAGTAATTATTCAAGAAACAAAGCCTATGTCTAAGGACAAAAGGTGGAAAGTATTATGATTCAACCAGGAACAAAATTAAAAGTAGCAGATAATTCAGGAGCTAAAGAAGTTCAATGTTTTAATATACCTGGAGGTACAAAAAGAAGGTATGCTCAATTAGGGGATATTATTACAGCTTCTGTAAAAAAAGCAGAACCAAGAAGAGAGATTAAAGCACATAGTATTGTAAAAGCGGTTGTTGTAAGGCAAAAAAAAGGTTATAGGAGAAAAGATGGTTCCTATATCCGTTTTGATGAGAATGCTTGTTGTATCTTAAGTGAATCTAAAGAACCAAAGGGAAATAGAATTTTAGGTCCTATCCCTAGAGAGTTAAAAGAAAAAGGTTTTAATAAAATTGCCACTTTAGCAAATGATTTAGTATGAAATTAAAGAAAGGAGATCAAATTTTAATAATTAAAGGAAAAGACAAAAACAAGAAAGCAAAGATTTTGCGAGGTTTTCCAAGAAAGGAAATGATTTTAGCTGAGGGAATAAATATTAAGAAAGTTCATAAAAAGGCCAAAAAAGAAGGAGAAAAGGGTCAAGTTGTTGAAATTGCTTTTCCTTTTCCATCATCAAAAGCAAAATTGATTTGTCCTAAATGTGGAAAGCCTGCAAGAATTGGATATTTGATTCAGGAAGGCAAAAAACAAAGAGTTTGTAAAAAATGTACAGCTGAATTATGAGATTAAAAGAAAAATACAAAAAAGAAGTTATCCCAGCATTAAAAGAAAAATTAAGCCTTAAAAGTGTAATGGCTATTCCAAAAATTGAAAAGGTTTCTATAAATGTTGGTTTTGGAAAAACAGTGGCTGGAAAAGGCGCTGGAGAAAGAAAGAAAGTAGAAGATTATATTCTAAATTCTTTATCATTACTCACAGGACAAAAACCTTCTTTAAGAAAAGCTAAAAAATCAATCGCTGTGTTTAAACTTAGAGAGGGTGTTCCTATTGGGGCTCTGTGTACCTTGAGAGGAAAAAGAATGTATGAATTTTTGGAAAAGTTAATCTATGTGGTTATTCCTAGGGTAAGAGATTTTAGAGGCTTAAATCAAAAATCTATCACCAAAGAAGGAGATTTAACTATAGGTTTTAAAGAATACACTCCTTTCCCTGAATTAAAAATAGAAAAAGAAAGGACCTTGTTTGGATTAGAGGTAACAGTCCAAACAACAGCAAAAAATAAAGAAGATGCCCTAGAATTATTTCGTTTAATGGGTTTTCCAATAAAATAGTTATGGCTAAGAAATCACAAATTGCAAAATCAAATAAAAAACCTAAATTTAAGGACAGAACAGTAAGACGATGTTTTAAATGTGGTAGAAAAAGAGGATATATGAGAAAATTTGGTTTATGTAGGATTTGTTTTCGTGAATTAGCTAATAAAGGCGAGATTCCTGGAATAAAAAAATCAAGTTGGTAAAAAATATATGGATCCAATAACAGATATGTTTAATAGAATAAGGAATGCTCAAGCTGTTGCTAAAAAAACGTGCGAAATTCCTTTTTCAAATTTAAAATTAAGACTCGTTGAATTGTTGAAAGAGAATAACCTTATTGATGATTTTAAGAAAAGAGGTAGAAAACCTCATCAGATTATTAGGGTTGATTTAGCTTATAAAGACAAGGTGCCAAAAATGGAAGGGTTTAAGAGAATTTCAAAGCCTGGACAAAGAATTTATAAAAAGGCAAAAGAAATTAGAAAAGTGCGAGATGGTTATGGTATTGCGATTATCTCTACAACCCATGGCGTGATGACGAATAATGATGCAAGAAAAAAGAAAGTCGGAGGTGAAATAATGGTTGAAATTTGGTAAACTTATGTCAAGAATAGGAAAAAAACCAATTCAAATTATCAAAGGAGTTGAAATTGAAATAAAAGAGAATGATATTAAAGTAAAGGGTCCTAAGGGAGAACTTAGTTTAAAGGTGCCTGATTTGCTTAAGGTAGAAAAGAAAGGAGAAGAGATTATTGTATCTATTGAGAAGAAGTTAAAAGAAAGCCCTGCTCTATGGGGGACCTTTAGAGCTTTAATTCAGAATTTAATTTTAGGAGTTACTGACGGTTTTGAGAAGAAATTAGAAATGAGAGGTGTTGGTTATAAGGCTAATTTAGAAGGAAAAGAAAAGATTAGATTAGATGTGGGATATTCTCATCCTATAATTATGGACATTCCAGAAGGTATTGAAGTAAAGATAGAAAAAGAAATGATCACTATTTCTGGTATTGAAAAACAAGCAGTTGGACAGTTCGCTGCTAAAATTAGAGCAACGAGACCTCCAGAACCATACAAGGGCAAGGGAGTAAGGTATTTAGGAGAAAAAGTGAGAAGAAAAGAAGGTAAAAAAGTTGTTGGATCTCAATAATATGAAAAATATAAGAAGAAAAATAAGAACAAGACATAAAATCAAAGGAACTGCTGATATTCCACGAGTTTCTGTTGAGAGAACCTTAAAGCATATTTATGTCCAGTTGATTGATGATGATAAAGGTATTGTCCTTGAAAAGGCCACTGATTTTGAGATAAAAAAGAAGGCTAAAAAGGTTGAGTTGGCAAAAGAAGTTGGTCTTTTAATAGCGAAAAGAGCGCTAGAAAAGAAAATAAAAAAAGTAGTTTTTGACAGATCTGGCTACAAGTATCATGGAAGAGTTAAGGAACTGGCTGAAGCTGCTCGTAAGGGAGGGTTAGAATTTTAAAATTATGCAACAAAAGAGAAATTTTAGAAAATTTAGGAAACCACAACAACCAAAATCAGAATTTGATTCAAAACTTTTAGATTTAGCAAGGGTAACGAGAGTAACTGCTGGTGGAAAACAATTAAGATTTAGAGCGGTTGTTGTGATTGGAAACAAAAAAGGAAAAATTGGAGTTGGTGTTGCCAAAGGAGCAGATGTGCAGAAGGCTGTTGAAAAAGCAACAAGGTTAGCTAAAAAGCATTTGATTGTAGTACCTATGTTTGAGTCTACTATTCCGCACGAAGTTTCTGCTAAATTTGGTCCTGCTCGTGTTATTTTAAGACCTCAAACAAAAGGAAGAGGTTTAGTTGCTGGTGGTCAGGTGAGGGTTATTTGTAATTTAGCGGGCATTCAAGACGTTTCTTCTAAATTACTATCAAGATCAAGGAATAAACTTAATATCGCAAGGGCTACTATCAAAGCCTTGGAAACATTAAAACAAGATTATGCAGATACACCAAATACAAAAAAAGAATCAAAAGAGTAAAAAAAGAGTTGGCAGAGGAGGAAAAAGAGGCACTTATTCTGGTAGAGGAAATAAGGGTCAAGGACAAAGAGCTGGAAGAAAATTCCAACCAATTATAAGGGAATTAATTAAGCGTTATCCTAAGCTGAGAGGTTATAGAAATAATCCAAAAGGAGAGGCTATTATTTCTTTGAATCTTTCTGCTCTATCTGTTTTTAAAGAAGGAGAAAAGGTTTGTCCTACATCTTTGTTAAAAAAGAGGCTCATAGGAAGGATTGGTGGAAAAACCCCTAAAGTTAAGATTTTAGGAAATGGAACATTAAAACACAAGCTCGTTTTTGAGGACTGTCTTTTTTCTAAGAAAGCTCAAGAAAAAGTTAAATGATTAAAGAAGTATTACAAAAATTAGTTCTTGTCTTTAAAGACAAGCAGTTAAAAAATAAGATATTGTTTGTTTTAGGTATTTTAGTTGTTTACAGAATATTAGCTAATATACCATTACCAGGAATTAGCACGGAAACTTTAGCAAACTTTTTTGGACAAAATCAATTTTTTGGATTATTAAATCTATTTGTTGGAGGAGCTTTAAGTAATCTTTCTATAGTAATGTTAGGGCTCGGCCCTTATATTACTGCTGTTATTATCATGCAACTTTTAACCATGATTTTTCCTCAATTAGAAAAGCTTTATAAAGAAGAGGGAGAGGCAGGTAGACAGAAAATTAATCAATGGGGAAGGTATTTAGCTGTTCCTCTAGCTGTTTTGCAATCTTATGCAATGTTAACCTTATTACAAAGACAAGGAGCTATTGCTTCTCTTTCTGGCTTGCAAGTTGTAATGTCCATTGTAACAGTAACAGGAGGATCTCTGCTCTTAATGTGGCTCGGAGAATTAATTACAGAAAAAGGAATAGGAAATGGTGTTTCTATTTTAATTTTTGCTGGTATTATAGCTAGAACACCGAATGAAATAGCGCAACTTATTTATACTTATGATTCTTCTAAGTTATTTGCTTATATCGCTTTCTTTGTGATTGCTTTGTTAATAACAGCAGGTGTTGTTTTAATTACAGAAGCTAGGAGAAACATTCCTGTATCTTATGCTAAGAGAATAAGGGGGAATAAGATGTATGGCGGTGTTTCAACTTATCTTCCTATTACTTTGAATCCTGCTGGTGTTATTCCTATCATTTTTGCTTTAAGCATATTACTGTTGCCATCAATGGTTTCTAACTTTTTTACAGGAGGAGGTAACGCTACCTTAGCTGCTATTGCTGTTTCTGTGGTTAGTTTTTTACAAAATCCTTGGGTGCATGGATCATTGTTTTTTACCTTAGTTTTTGTTTTCACGTTTTTTTATACTGCAGTTACTTTTGACCCTGAAGCCATTTCTAATAATCTACAGAAAATGGGTGGATTTGTTCCTGGCATAAGGCCTGGAGACAACACTGCTAAGTTTTTACATAAAATGCTCTACAGGGTTTTATTTATTGGCGCTTCATTTTTAGGTATTATTGCTGTTTTACCTTCTATAATCCAAGGAATAACTGGTATTCAGGCTTTTCAATTTCTAATTGGGGGTACTGCTATGTTGATTGTGGTTAGTGTGGTTTTAGATATCTGGAGACAAGTTAAGGCACAGATGGAGATGCGAGAGTATGAAAGATTTTAACAAGAAGTTATAATAAAAAATGAGGAAAAAAGTAATTATATTATTAGGTCCTCCGGGAGCTGGAAAAGGAACGCAAGTTAGACTTTTAAAAGAAAAGTTTGACTTTGATGTTATAGGATCAGGAAAGATGTTAAGACAAAGGAAGAATAAGCAAGATTTTACAGGCAAAAAGATAGCTTTTTTCATTGATGGGGGTAAAAGAATACCCACTCCTATCATTTTTAATATGTGGATGAATCGTATGGCAAAAATTCACGAAAGTAAGGTGAAGGGTTTTGTAATAGATGGGTCTCCGAGAGCAGTCAATGAAGCTGAAATGTTGGAAAGTGCCTTGGAATGGTACGAATGGGATAAAGACAAGAAAGTCATTTTTCTTAGCTTAAGAGAAAAAGAAATTAAAAACAGATTGACTAAAAGAAGAATGTGTAAAAGATGTGGCAGGCTAATCCCTTATATCCAAGGATTTAAAGATTTACAAAAATGCGATAAATGCGGAGGTGAACTTGTTATAAGAGAAGATGATACTCTAAAAGGTATAGCACAAAGATTACAATGGTTTAAGACAGATGTTCTGCCTGTTGTTAAATATTATAAAAAAAGAAAGGAGTTGATCGAAATAAACGGAGACCAATCAATAGAAAAAGTCCATAAAGATATTCTAAAAGTTCTCAGATGATTTCTATTAAAACAAAAAAAGAAATTAATACTATTAAAGAAGGTGGTATGATATTGGCTGAGATTATGGAGAAGCTAAGAGATCAGGTACAGCCTGGCTTAAGAACAGAAGAACTAGAAAGGGCATCAAAAGCCCTTATTTTTAATTCTAAAGCAGAACCAGCTTTTTTAAACTATCAAGGTTTTCCAGCCACCTTATGCGCTTCTTTAAATAGTCAAATTGTACACGCTGTGCCTTCTTCTTATGCTTTAAAAGAAGGGGATATTCTATCTTTAGATTTAGGTGTTAAGTATAAGGGATATTATACTGACATGGCTATAACTGTTGGTGTTGGTGAAATTGATTTTGAAGAAAGAAGATTGTTAAAAGCGACAAGGAAATCTTTAAAAATGGCTATTCAAAAAGCAAAAGTAGGCAATACCTTTGGTGATATTGGCAATACTGTTCAAAGACACATTGAATCCCAGGGGTTTTCTGTAATAAGGGATTTATGTGGTCACGGCATAGGTAAGATATTACACGAGGATCCTCAGATTTTAAATTATGGACAAAGGGGAAAGGGTGAAGAAATAAAAGAAGGCATGGTTTTTTGTGTAGAACCAATGGCTTCAATGGGGGATTATAGAATAAAAAAAGGGGCTGATGGTTTTTCTTTTGAAACAAAAGACGGTTCTCTTTCTGCTCACTTTGAACACACCATGGCTATTATCAATGGTAAAGCTGTCGTTTTGACTGTATAATAAAATAAAAAAACATATGCAAGAAACACAACAAGAACCTGTCAAAGTTCAAATTCAAAAGGATGAACCAATAAATAATAATAGATCTTTAAAGTTACTGCTAATTATTGGTCTTTGTGTGGTTGCTATATCTTCAGCTTTAATATATTGGGACCAAAGACCAAAAGAAACAGCATTGGTAGAAGATTTAGTTGCTGATATTTCAGGTTATCAACTAACCCAATCTTTTGATTTAGATGTTCCTGTTGTTATTGATCAAGACCTATACAATACAGAAACAGTAAGGGGTAGAGTTTTAGATATTGTTATTGAGAATGCTCAAAATTATAATGAAGCTATTTTATTTGCAAAGCAAAAAGCTGAACAAGAAATAAAAGAGGGAGAAGCTCTTTTCCAAACTCCTATTAACAAAGAACCAAAGGAATTAAGCTTTCCCTTAAAAACAGAATGGCTTTTATTCTTTGAAAAAGAAGCAGATGATTTTTTAATCAGAACAATAGCTTCTATGAATAAAGAAGGAGTAGATTATGCTTTAGATAGTATTGAGAAAATAAGTATAAAAGAGACAGATGATGTTAGTATTTTACTTTTACAATCACAAGTCAATGTTTCTTTAAATACCTTAATTAAGATCACAGAACCAGAGCCAGAAATTATAGAACAAGATACTGTTTTGATAAAAGAAACAGGAACGGGTTGGCTAAGAGTAAGGAAAGGACCTGGCACTGATTATGCTGAAATAACTAAAGTCAATGTCGGAGATTCTTTTACACTTTTAGAAGAATCTTTTAAGTGGTATAAAATTAAGATAGGGGAAGAAGAGGGATGGATTTTTTCTGATTATGCTACTCTTGACAAATGAGGTGAAAGTGGTAGAGTTTGAAGAGGTGTTTTAAGAACTTTTTTAGACTAAAAAAGGGAGGGATAACTTATGGTTGCCAACCTTTTATGTATTTTGTTTTTTGCGTTTGTTTTGTATGTCTTTGTGTCTTGGCTCGTGGTGTCTTTGTCGCCTTTTTATAAAGAATGGCTTAGACTCAAGGAATTTTGCCATTCGGATAGGCACTACACCTTTGCTGTTATCCTTGCACCATATATCATAAACACGGTGAGAAGAGAAAGGGAGAAAAATGGTAAAAAGTGAAAAATTATTTTTGTCCCAATTGGTTGGGACATTAATCATTTTTTTTATTATAGGGGGCGCTAGTTTTCTAGTTTTCGCTCCTTATGTGGAAGAAAGTAGGAGTGGCACAATTACGTGCCTCTGGGCAGCTTCTACTTCTATAGTTATATTTTTCTTTCTGTTGATCTTTTTCAAGGTCACAGAGAGAATAAGGTTATGATAAAACAACGAGGGGGTGCTTTCAGTAAATATTATGTTGTTGTGTCCCCTCGTTTCAGTAAATTCAGAAACAAATGTTTCTGTCTTTTTATTTATCTGTTATAATAAA
>CAYVCP010000025.1:0-8658 GCA_964450565.1 uncultured Candidatus Saccharibacteria bacterium
TTCAGTAAATTCAGAAACAAATGTTTCTGTCTTTTTATTTATCTGTTATAATAAATAAATATGAAAAAAAGAAACAAATTTCCTTCTGAATTAAGATACGATGTTATCTCAAAAGACTGGGTTGTTATAGCAAAAGATAGAGCTAAAAGACCTGGCCAATTTAAAAAAGAAAAAAGAGCAAGAGACACTGTTCCTAAAAGAAAATGTCCTTTTTGTAGAATAGAAACTCAATTGCCTCCAACTTTGATTTATAAAAAGAATTTAAAGATTGAGGGAACTAAAATTCCTAAAGGGTGGACTACAATTGTTATTCCTAATTTATACCCTGCTGTAAAGCCGGGTAAAATGGAAGAACATAAAGAAGGGAAGTATTATAAGATACTGAAGGCTGTAGGTTATCACGAAGTTGTGGTGACTGAAAGTCATAAGAAACAAATTGCCCAATTCTCTCAAAGAAGAATTAAAGAACTTATAGATGTTTATCAATCTAGATACTTAACTTTAAAAAAAGAGAAATGCGTAAATTATATCTCTATTTTCCATAATCATGGAAGAGAAGCCGGAGCTTCTATTGCTCATCCTCATTCTCAAATATTAACTACTCCTTTAATTGATGCTGGATTAAGGAGAACCCTTGAAAACTCTGAAAGATTTTTTAAAGAAAAAGGATCTTGTATTTATTGTTTAATGAATGACTATGAAAGAAGAATTAAAAAAAGAATTGTTTTTGAGAATAAGAATTTCTTAGTTCTTTGTCCTTTTGCTTCAAAAGCTGCTTTTGAAATGATTATTACTCCTAAAAAACACCTTCCTTATTTCGAAAATATTACAGAGGAAGAAAAAGAAGATTTAGCTTTTGCTTTTAAAGAAGCTATGGCTCGCTTGTTTAAGGCTTTAAGCGACCCCCCTTATAATTTTTATTTACACACAGCTCCTTGTGATTCTAAAGAATACCCTTACTATCATTGGCACTGGACTATTCTACCTAAAACAAGTACTCCTGCTGGTTTTGAGTTTGGAACAGGTATTGAAATATCTGTTATTGAGCCAGAAAAAGCAACTGAATATTTGAGGAAGTATAGGGCTTGACATATGCCACAGATGTGGTATAATACAGACAGTTATTCGGTGGTATTAGCAAGAATAATTCTTTATTGAAAGGAAAGAAAAAATGAAAGAGTTTACCACATTTTCTTTTTGTTTTAGGGCAGAAGAACAAAATGAGACTGAGGGTCTTATAGAGGGACTTTCGCACATAATACCCTCTGACTACATGGACCAAGAGGGTTATAGGGTTGTCCTTATCGGTAATGGGAATGTTAGTGTGATAGTAGAAAAAGGGTTCGAAAATGATATCAATGTCCAGCGCCTGAAAAGCTTTTTACTGGCGCTGGAAAATTTAAGGAAATAAGGGATAGCCAAGCAGAATATTCTCATTGTTCTGCTTGGCTATATAAATCATCTAACAGATGATTTTTTTATTTATATAAAAAATGCTATTATATCTTAATGAAAAAGATTATAATAGCTAACTGGAAAATGAATCCTTGTAGTAAAAAAGAGGCCTTGAGCTTGTTTTCTGCTTTCCAAAAGTATGGCAATTTAATCATCTGTCCTCCCTTTCCTTACTTGAATATTGCAAAAGGAAAGTTTAGTTTAGGGTCTCAAGACTGTTTCTTTGAAGAAAGAGGATCTTTTACAGGACAAGTTTCTCCTTTAATGCTCAAAGATTTGAAGGTAAGATATATTTTGATTGGTCATTCAGAGAAAAGATTATTAGGAGAAAGTAATGATGTAATTGCAAAGAAAATAAAGACTGTTTTAAAAGCAGGACTAGTTCCTGTTCTTTGTGTCGGAGAATCACAAGAAGAGAGGAAGAAAGGACAAACATTTACAGTTTTAGAGCAACAAATTAAAGAAGCTGTTTCTTTAATTCCAAAAACAAAGATTGATAAAATTATGATAGCTTATGAGCCTATTTGGGCTATTGGTTCTAAAACAGCTTGTCCTGTTGATGACGTTTTGACAGCAATACTTTTTATTCGTAAACTTATTGCTAGAGTTTATGGGAAGAAAAAGATATCTATTTTATACGGAGGGAGCGTTAACTCAAATAATGTAAAAGACTATTTATCAGAATGGATTGATGGTTTGTTAGTTGGATCTGCTTCTTTAGATAAAAAAGAACTTTCTCAAATTCTAAATGAGATATGAAAGCAAAAGATTTAAGAGAAAAGTATATAAGTTTTTTTCAAAACAAGGGACACAATGTTATCCCTTCTGCTTCTTTAGTTCCAGAAAATGATCCTACGGTTCTCTTTACCACAGCTGGTATGCACCCTTTAGTCCCTTATCTTTTAGGAGAAAAGCATGCTTTGGGTAAAAGATTGGTTAATATACAAAAGTGTATTAGAACAGGAGATATTGAAGAAGTAGGGGACAATAGCCATCTTACTTTTTTTGAAATGTTAGGAAACTGGTCTTTAGGAGATTATTTTAAAAAAGAATCTATTGAATGGAGCTTTGAGTTCTTAACTAAAGAGTTAAATATTCCTTTAGAAAGGTTAGCTTTTAGTGTATTTGAAGGAGAGGGAAGTATCTCAAGAGATAATGAGTCAGCTAAAATTTGGCTTTCTTTAGGAGTCTTGAAAGAAAGAATCGCTTATTTACCGAGATCAGAAAATTGGTGGGGTCCTGCAGGAGAAACAGGTCCTTGTGGACCCGATACAGAAATCTTCTATTTCACAGGTAATGATATTCCAAAAGCATTTGATCCAGAAGACCCAAATTGGATAGAAATATGGAATAATGTTTTTATGGAATATAATAAAACAGAGAAAGGAAAGTTTATTCCTTTATCCCAAAAGAATGTGGATACTGGGATGGGCCTTGAAAGAGTGACAGCAGTTTTACAGGGAAAGAGAAGTGTCTTTGAAACAGAATTATTTTTGCCCATTATTGAAAAAATTAGAGAAATGGCTTCAAGGGAAGATGAAAAATCAGAAAGGATTATAACAGATCATATTAGATCAGCAGTTTTTATCCTTTCTGAAAAAGTAATTCCTTCTAACACAGAAAGAGGCTATGTCTTAAGGAGGATTATAAGGAGAGCTATAAGACACGGAAAGATTATAGGAATAGAGAGTGAGTTTACCTTAGAATTAGCTAAAATTGTTATTGATAATCTTAAAGACGTTTATCCAGAAATTAACCAAGACTTTATTCTAAAAGAATTAGCAAAAGAAGAATCTTGTTTCCAAAAGACTCTAGAAAAAGGACTAAAAGAGTTTCAGAGAATAAAAAATAATGAAATTTCAGGTAAGCAAGCTTTTGACTTATACCAAACTTATGGTTTTCCCATAGAAATGACAGAAGAGTTAGCAAAAGAAGTAAATATTAAGGTTGATTTGGATGGTTTTAAGAGAGAACTGGAAAAGCATCAGGAGTTATCTAGAACAGCTTCTGTGGGCAAATTTAAAGCAGGGCTCTCTGATTACTCTGAAAAGACAATTAAATATCACACAGCAGCTCATTTGCTTCATGCAGGGTTAAGAAGTGTCTTGGGAGAAAAAGTTCATCAAATGGGATCAAATATTACTCCAGAAAGAATAAGATTTGATTTTTCTTTTGAGAGAAAAATGACAAAAGAAGAATTGAAAAAAGTTGAAGATTGGATTAATGAGAAGATAAAAAAGGTTTTGCACGTTAAAATGGAAGAAATATCTATTGATAAAGCATTGAAAGAAGGGGCTTTAGCTTTTTTTAGAGATAAGTACCCAGACAAGGTAAAGGTTTATACTATCCATGATGACTGTGGCACGGTGTTTTCCAAAGAAATTTGTTCTGGTCCTCACGCTAATTCTTTATCTGGTTTTGGTAAATTTAGAATTATTAAAGAAAAAGCTTCTTCATCTGGAGTAAGAAGAATTAAAGCTGTTTTAGAATAAGTTTTTTTGTTATAATTAAAAAACATGAGAAAAAAAGTTATTGATATTACTACTAACGGTAAAAAACCTGATATTATTCCAGAACTGACATCAAAGAAAATAAAAAAGATTAAAAAATCAAAAAGGTTTTTACCTAGATCTATAAATATCTTTTATTTAATTTTAATATTTATTGTTATTTGTATTATTTCAGTTGTTTTTTTAAGTCTACAAAATAAAATGATTGTGACGATAAATCCCTTACTAGAACCAGTTGATTCAAAAGAAGAAGTCAAGGTTTCTGTCTCTCAACTTACATCAGATTTTGAAGAAAAAGTTATTCCAGGACAGTTTTTTAAAACAGAGGAGGAGGAATGGAATATTTTTCAATCAACAGGTAGTGGAGAAGAGGGGGGCAAGGCAGAGGGTTTTGTGACGGTCTATAATTCTCATTCTCCAGCAAGATCTGTCGTACTAGTTGAACAAACGCGTTTTCTTTCTGCTCAAGAAGGTAAAACCTTTAGAGTTCAGGAAAAGATCATTTTGCCTCCTGCAACAAATCAATCAGGAAAATTAGTTCCTTCCTCTGCTAAAGTTAAGGTAGTTGCTCAAGAAGCAGGAGAATCTTATAATATCTCAGCATCTAATTTCTCTGTACCTGGTTTAGCAGGATCAGAACTTTATTATAGTGTGTGGGCAGAATCATTTGAGCCCATGATAGGTGGTTTTGAATCAGAAGTTAAAGTAGTAACGAAAGAGGATTTAGAGACAGCACAAGAAAGTTTGGAGCAGAAATTAGAAGAAGTTGCGAGAGAATCTTTGAAAAGAGTTATTCCAGATGGTTTTTCTTTGGTTTCCGATTCTGTGTTCTTTGAAGATTTCCAGAGTTCTTGTTTTCAAGAACAAGGATCTTATGCTACTGAGTTTAATTGTTACGGAAAAATTCAGGCAACAGGACTCGGATTTAAAAGAAGTGATTTAAGGGAATTAATAAAAAAGTTTATTACTCTACTAATTTCTGGAGATAAAAGGCTATCAGAGGAAAGTTTAGTTTATGATTTTTCTTCTAAGGGTTCTATAACAAAGTCGGGAAGTATTATTTTGGATATAAATATGACAGGGCAAGTTTATGAAGAGATTAATAAAGATGTTTTTATTTCTCAATTAATGGGTAAGAATAAGGATGGGATTAAATCAATGATTGAAAGAGATTATCCACAAATCCAAAGCGTTGAAATAAAATTTTGGCCTTTTTGGATTCAAAGTGCTCCAAAAAATGAAGAAAAAATAATTTTAGAATGGTACAAGAAATAGTATTGTTGACTTTTTCTCTATTATTTGCTATTTTTGACTTAAATGAATCAGGATAATAACAAAATTAAAGGCCAGGTTTTGGAAGCCTTGCCTAGTCTTTCTTTTCGCGTTCAATTGGAAGATGGCAGAGAAATTTTGGCTCACCTTGCAGGTAAGTTGAGAATACACAGGATTAAGATACTGCCAGGGGATAAGGTTCTTATTGAGACTACCCCTTATGACGATAAGAAGGGCAGAATAGTTTATAGGCTGAAATAATTTTTTTTATTTATGAAAGTTAGACCATCGGTTAAAAAAATATGCCAGAAATGTAAAATTGTCCGAAGAAAGGGCAGAGTTTGCGTTATTTGCGAAAATCCGAAACATAAACAAAGACAAGGAAAATAAAATGCCAAGAATTTTAGGAACTACAATTCCAGATGAAAAAAATATTGTTTATTCTCTAACCTATGTTTATGGAATAGGTTTTTCTTTGGCTCAACAAATTTTAGAAAAGACAAGCATAGATCAGGGCAAGAAAGCAAAAGATCTAACAGAAAAAGAGTTGAATGAAATTAAACAAGTCGTTGATGGGACATATAAGATTGAGGGTGAATTAAGAAGAAAAATTGTTGGTGATATTAAAAGATTAAAAGAAGTAAAATGTCATAGAGGATCAAGGCATTCTAAGAGTTTGCCTGTAAGAGGACAAAAGACGAGGAAAAATTCAAGAACAATTAGAGGTAATGTTAGGAAAACTGTAGGTAGCGGTAGAAAAGGCGCTCCTGCTCCAAAA
This sequence comes from uncultured Candidatus Saccharibacteria bacterium, assembly GCA_964450565.1. Taxonomy (GTDB): domain Bacteria; phylum Patescibacteriota; class Minisyncoccia; order Minisyncoccales; family CG1-02-41-26; genus CAYVCP01. The sequence continues at coordinate 6,016 of CAYVCP010000025.1, forward strand.
TAAATAATTATGGGAAAGAAAAGAATTATTCAAAAAACTGAAAAAGAGTTAATTGCAGAAACAGAAAAGGTAGAAAAGAAAATGAAAAAGGAAGTTTCTTTCAAGTCTTCTGCTGTGAAAAAAGGAAGGATTTATATCTATTCTACTTATAATAATACCATTATTACTTTGACAGATAATTTAGGAAATGCTTTATACTGGAGATCAGCTGGTAATATCGGATTTAAGGGTACAAAAAAAGGAACCTCTTTTGCAGGATCAAAAGTAGCTGAAGCGATTACTGAAGTTATGGATAAATTAAAGATAAAAAAGATTGCTATTTTTGTGAAAGGTGTAGGAGGAGGAAGAGATTCTGCTTTGAAAATGTTGGCTAATAGAAATTTTGATATAGAGTCTATAAAAGATGTTACCCCTATTCCTCATAATGGGTGTCGTCCTAAAAAAGCACGAAGAGTATGATACAAAATTCTTGTAAAATTTGTAGGAGACAAGGACAGAAACTTTTTTTGAAAGGAGAAAAATGTTCTTCTCCAAAATGTTCTTTTATTAAAAGACCATATCCGCCTGGTTTAATGAAGAAGAAAAGAAGGGGGGGTGGTTTTTCAGAATACGCAAAAGAATTGAGGGAAAAACAAAAATTAATGAAACATTATGGCCTAAGAGAAGGTCAATTCAGGAAGTATGTTAAAGCGGTTCTTCATAAAAGAGGGAAAGATAAAGATGCCACATTGCTCTTAGTTGATTCTTTGGAAAGAAGATTGGATAATGTAGTCTTTAGGTTGGGTTTGGCAAAATCAAGGAGAGAGGCAAGACAGTTAGTTTCCCATAGCCATTTTTTGGTTAATAATAAGCCCGCAAATATTCCTTCCCTTTCTGTCAAAAAAGATTTTGTTATTTCTTTAAAAGAAACAAAGAAGAAGAAAAGCTTATTTAAGCTAACTCCTTCATTATTAAAGAATTATCAACCCCCAGAGTGGCTTAAACTAGATAAAGATAAATTAGAAGGAAAGGTTGTAGCAAATCCTAAAATGGAAGATTTAGTTGCAACAGTCGATATTCCATCTATCTTTGAGTTTTATTCTCGTTAATTTTATTAAAAAAATATGATTCCACTTTGTCAAAAACCAAAATTAGTGCAAAAAAAGGGTAACATCGGATATTTTGAGATCAATGGTCTTTACCCTGGATACGGAGTAACTATAGGTAACATCCTAAGGAGGGTCTTACTTTCTTCTCTTGAGGGTGGGGCTATCACTCAGGTCAAAATTAAAGGAGTGAACCATGAATTTTCAACCATCCCTGATGTTTTAGAAGATGTAGTGATGATTATTTTAAATCTAAAAAAGCTGAATTTTAGAATCTTTTCTGATGAGCCTCAAAACATTACCTTACAAGTTAAGGGCCAAAAAGAAGTAAAGGCAGATGATTTTAAACTAACTTCGGAAGTAAAATTAGCTAATCCAGAACAACACATTGCTGATTTGACCAAAACGACAGCTACCCTAGAAATGGAATGTTTAGTGGAAAAAGGTGTTGGGTATTCTCCTACCGAGAAAAGAGAAATTATGAAATCAGAGGTTGGCTCTATGCCTATAGATGCTATCTTTACCCCTATTCAACGAGTTAGTTCTGAAGTTGAGAACATGAGAGTAGGTAAAAGAACTGATTTTGATAAGCTTAAGATCGAGATAGAAACAAATGGTGTTATAACACCAGAAGAAGCTTTTAGTAAAGCGTCAGATATTCTATTGAAACATTTTTCTGTAGTAGCACAAGCATTTTCTGGTGATATAAAAGAGGTAGAAAAGACACCAGGGGTAGCTATCAAAAAAACAAAAATAGAGGATTTAGAGATTTCAGAAAGAACTAAATCTATTTTAAAAGATAATAAAATAAAAACAGTAGCTAGTATTACAAAGAAAACAGAAAAAGAATTACTAAGCCTAGAAGGTATGGGTCAAAAAGCAGTTGATGATGTTAAAAAAGCTTTAAAAAAGATAGATAAAGACCTAAAGGTATGAAAAAGGGGATTATTAAAAGAAAATTTCATAGAGAAAAAGCCCAAAGAGAGGCTATGTGTAATTCTTTAATGGAGGCTCTTTTTTCTAAAGAAAGAATAAAGACGACAGAAGCTAAGGCAAAAGAGTTAAAAAGACTTTCAGAGAAAATGCTTACAAGGGCAAAAAAAGGAGATTTGGCCTCAAGAAGGATATTGTTAAAATCTTTACATCCAAAAGTTGTGAAAAAATTAGTTGATCAAGTGGCTCCAAAGTATAAGGAAAGAAAGGGAGGATATACTAGGGTAATTAAACTGGGACCTAGGCCATCTGATGGTTCTAAAATGGCTTATATAGAACTTGTATGAAAAGAGAAACACATAAAATTAATGTTAAAGGAAAAGTTTTAGGTAGAGTTTCTGTTGAAATTGCTACACTGTTAAGAGGTAAACAGAAAGTAACCTATGTTCCATATAAAGATGATGGTGATTTTGTAATAATTGAAGATATTGGTGGAATTAAAATTACAGGCAAAAAATTTAAAGATAAAATTTATTATCATCATACCGGTTTTCCGGGTGGCTTTAGACAACAGACTATGGAGGAGTTAGTAGAGAAGAAAGGTTTTGAAGAAGTTTTGAGAAAA
>CAYVCP010000026.1:0-8207 GCA_964450565.1 uncultured Candidatus Saccharibacteria bacterium
AATTTATTATCATCATACCGGTTTTCCAGGTGGCTTTAGACAACAAACTATGGAGGAGTTAGTAGAAAAAAAGGGTTTTGAAGAAGTTTTGAGAAAAGCTGTTCTTGGTATGATGCCAAAAAATAAGCTAAGAGATAGACAGATAAAGAGATTAAGGTTTAAATAATTATGGAACAAGAATTTGAAAAAACAGAAGAAGAGATATTAGAGGAAGCTAAAAAGAAGAAGAGGTATTTTGAAAGTGTTGGCAGAAGAAAAGAGTCAACAGCTCGAGTGCGTTTGTTTACTTCTACTAAAAAAGGTATTGAAATTAATGGAAAGGATTATAAGGATTATTTCAAAGTTTCGAGATTACACAACGCAGTTGTTGCGCCCTTGGAAAGATTGAAATGTGAAAATAAATTTGGTTTTACTATTTTGGTTAAAGGTGGTGGTAAAACAGGACAATCTGGAGCTTGTAGACATGGTATTGCAAGGAGTTTAACTCTTTTAAACCCTTATTTCAGAAAAAGATTAAAGAAGGCTGGTTTTTTAACCCGTGACTCAAGAGAAAAAGAAAGAAAGAAACCAGGGTTGAAAAAAGCAAGAAGAGCTCCACAATGGTCAAAGAGATGATTTTTTCTTGTACTAATGCTAAAAGAGTTAATAGATAAGTTTTATCTAGATCAACAACAAAGCAAGGATCAGGTTAAGTTTTATATTACTGACGCTGGAAAATGCCAGCGGACAGTTTTTTTTAAGTTTAAATCAGCTCCCAAAGAAGATATGGAGCCAAGAATTTTAAGAATCTTTGAGCAAGGAGAACAATTACATAGACATATTTTTAATGTTTTATATAGGTTGAAGATTGGCGTAACGACAGAAGTATCAATTCCTTCTCAAGAATTAGTTTCAGGCAGAGCAGATGCAATCTTATGTGTTGATGGAGAGAATTATGTTTTGGATATTAAAAGTATGAATAGTATGATTTTTAGAAAATTGGAATGTCCAAAACCAGAAAACATTTATCAATTACAACTTTATCTACATTATTTTGATATTAAAAAAGGATTATTACTTTATATTGATAAAGACAGACAGGAGCTTAAAGAATTTATTGTGCACTACGACGAAGGATTAGTTAAAGTTCTTTTGGGTAATTTTAAAAGTTTAAAACAAAAGATAGAGAAAAAATTAATACCTGGTGTTTTGGTTGATTATCCAAGGAATTGGCAGTGTCGATATTGTCAATATAGGAAAATATGTGATTTAGCAGGAAGAGAGGAGGTTAAGTGGACAGATTTTAAAAAGAAAATACAAAAATTATCCTAACCTTTAATCGCTTGATAATTATAATATTATTAGATAGAATAACCCCATATGAAAGAAAAATTTGTCATAAAAGGAGGTAATAGATTAGAAGGTGAAGTTGAGATTAGAGGCTCTAAAAATGCTGCAGCAGCTATTATCTCAGCTGTTTTATTAACAAAAGAAGAATGTATTATTTCCAACGTTCCTTTAGTAAAAGATATTTTAAATCTTTTAGATATTTTAAAAGAAATGGGTGTGGAAGTTCGTTTTTTAGCTAAAAGAAAAATAAGCATAAAGGCTACTGACATAGATTTATCAAAATTGAATTATAATAAATTTTCTAAAGCAAGAACCTCTGTTCTTTTAATAGGTAGTTTAGTTACAAGATGCAAGGAATTTAGAGTGCCAAAGCCTGGTGGCGATAGGATAGGGTTAAGACCTATCAATACCCACTTAAATGCGTTGCAAAAATTAGGGATTGAAATAAAAAAACAAGAAGGAGATTACTATTTTTTTACCCAACAACTAATTGGAAAGAAAATTGTCTTGCCTGAGTTTTCTGTAACAGCAACAGAAATTTTGATATTAGCTTCTTGTACGGCTAGAGGAAAAACTTTAATTAAGACAGCTGCCCAAGAACCCCATGTAAGAGATTTAATTAAAATGGTGAATAAAATGGGGGGTAAGATAAAGACTGTTGGGCCAAATGAAATTGAAATCGAAGGAGTGACTGAATTAAAAGGAGTAGAACATGAAATTATTTCAGACTATATTGAAGCTGGTACTTTTCTTGTTTTCGGAATAGCAACTCATGGAAGGATTAAAGTTAAAAATGTTAACGTAGATGATTTAGATATTTTTCTAGAAAAGTTAAGGGAAATGGGAGTTAGTTTTAAAATTTCAGAAAGAGAAATTGAAGTCTTTGTCGAAAAAGAATTAAAGGCAGTAAAAATACAGGCGCTTCCTTATCCTGGATTTCCCACAGATCTACTTCCTTTAATGGTGCCTTTGTTGATACAAAGTAAGGGAAAAAGTTTAATTCATGATCCTTTATACGAAAATAGGTTACATTATGTCCAAGAGCTTAGAAAAATGGGAGCAGATATCGAAATTGTAGATCCGCACAGAGCTTTTGTCTTAGGAAAAACTCCTTTGCATGGAGTTGAAATTAAGTCTTGGGACATAAGAGCTGGGGCTACACTAATAGTTGCTGGTTTAATGGCTGAAAAAGAAACAGTTATCAATGCGATTGATCAAATAGATAGGGGCTATGAAAACATAGAAGAAAGGTTGCAATTATTAGGAGCTGACATAACGAGAATATGAGTTTTATAAATAATAAATTAGCAATTGATCTGGGGACTTGTAATTGTCTTGTTTTCACACCAAAGAAAGGAGTGGTTTTAAACGAACCATCTGTTGTTGCTGTGTCAAAGCCAGAAAATAAGATTTTAGCTGTTGGATCTGAGGCAAAAGCCATGATTGGAAGGACTCCTGACAATATCGTCGTTTATAGGCCCCTTAGAGACGGGGTGATAGCGGATTATAAGGTGACAGAGGCTATGATGAGGTACTTTATTAAAAGAACAAAGAGTAAGTTTGGTTTTATAAAGCCAGAAATGGTAATCTCTATTCCGGTTGGAGCTAGTTCTACAGAAAGGAGGGCAGTGATTGAGGCAGCAAAAGCAGCAGGAGCTAGGTCTGCTTATGTGGCTAAAGAACCAATTTTAGCTGCTATAGGAGCTGGAATTCCTATTAATTCTTGTGAAGGTAATATGATTATTGATATAGGAGGGGGAACATCGGAAGTTGCTGTAGTTTCTTTGGGTGGAATAGTGACAGCTACTTCTGTTAGGGCAGCAGGCGATAAATTTGATGAAAAGATAGCTGAGTATATTAAAAAAAATCATAATTTAGCTATTGGAAGTCAATCAGCAGAAGAAATTAAAATTAGAATTGGGCAGGCTTTTCCTCAAAAGAAAGAAGATTTTTTTGAAACTAGGGGAAGAGACCTTGCTACTGGTTTACCAAGAAATATTAAAATTTTTTCCAATGAAATAGCAAGAGCAATTTCTGATGTTTTAGAAGACATAATAATAGGCGTTAAACAAGTATTAAAAAATACACCCCCAGAACTTTCAGCTGATATTATGAATAAAGGGATGATACTTTCTGGTGGCGGTGCTTTGTTAAGGAACTTAGACCAATTGTTTTCTAAAACAACTGGTGTTCCGTGTTTTATTGCCAAAGACCCCTTAAGGTGCGTGGTCAAAGGAACGGGAATAGTAGTGAATAATCTTGATGATTATAAAAGAAGTATAATGACAAAGAAATGACAATTGGACATAAGGTTCAGATTGCCTTTTTAAAAAATGCTGTTTTAAACGATAGAGTGCCTCAAGCTATGCTTTTTTCTGGTGTTACTGGTTTAGGTAAAAAAAGAATTGCTCTAGAGTTTTTGAATCAATTAGGAAAAAAAGATCTCTCATATCCTGATTTAATTTTAGTAGCAGAAACAAGGGGAGTTATTGCTATTGATCAAGTTAGAGAGGTTAAGAGATCCTTAACTTTGAAGTCAGATTTTAAAGCTATTGTGGTTGATAACGCCCATTTAATGAATCGGGATGCTCAAAACTGTTTTTTAAAGACGCTAGAAGAGCCGAATAAAAACGTTTATTTTATTCTTATAACATCTCACCCAAGAATGTTAAAAAATACTATTATCTCTAGATGCGAAGAGTTAAAATTTTATCAAGAAAAAGATATTTTTAACGAATTTAAACACCACCCTTACTTTCAAAAGATTATTGATCTTTCTTGTGGAAAACACGGTGTTGCTATTTCTTTTTTCCGAAATCAAGATTTATTACAAGAAGAGTTAAATAAGATAAAACAAATAGAAGATTTTATAAAAGGTGATTTACAGGAAAAGTTTTCATTTTCCAAAAAGTTTTTTAGCATCAAAGAAAATAATTTAAGTGACTTTCTGAATCATTTGATTTTTTATTTTAGAACTAAGTTGATTACAGGTGATTTTTCAGTTAAAGAAAAAATAGAAGAAATTGAAAACTTGAAATTTATGTTGATAACGTCTAATATTAATAAAAGATTAGGTTTTGAAAGTTTAATTTTAAAATTATGATTTTTACAGAAATTATTAATCAATTAGATCCTTCTTTAGAAAATATCCTTTCTGAGTTCAAGCAAGAGATGATGAAACTAAGAACTTCTAGACTTTCTCCTGGATTAATAGAGGATGTGGAAGCAGAATGTTTTGGTAGTATTTTACCCATTAAACAACTTGGTGCCATATCTTCTCCTACACAAAGGGAACTTTTAATTCAGCTTTGGGATCAATCTTATATCCCAGGAGTTATAAAAGCGATAGAGCGTGAGGGGTTGGGTCTTGGTATAAAAATAGATGGAAATAGTATTTATTTAAGCTCTCCTTCTTTAACAGAAGAATCAAGGCAAAACTTAATTGTGCTTTTGAACAAGAAAAAAGAAGAAACTTTTCAAGATATTAGACATCAACGAGATATTGCTTGGAAAAAAATTCAAGATGGGTTTCAACAAGGGGAAATTAGAGAAGACGATAAATTTAAGGGAAAAGACAAGTTAGATGAGAAAATAAGAGAATACAGAGAGAAAGTTGAAATTATGACTACAAATAAAGAACAAGAAATAAAAGGATGATTATAGCTATTTTAGTTGTTTTGTTGAGTTTGGTTATTCTTACTGCCCTTCATGAATTAGGGCATTTTTTGCTAGCTAAAAAGTTTGATGTAAAAGTTGAAGAGTTTGGGATTGGTTATCCTCCAAGAATTATTGGAAAGAAAATAGGAGAAACTATCTATTCTTTAAACCTTTTGCCTTTTGGTGCTTTTGTTAAGATAATGGGTGAAGATGGAGGAGTGGATGATCAAAGAAGTTTTGCTAAAAAAACTATTTTACAGAGAGCTTTAATATTACTTGGAGGAGTTGTGATGTTTTGGATAGTAGCCATTATTATTCTTACTTTTCTAAGTGGTATTGCTGGGGTGCCAACAGCAGTTCCAGATAATTTAGACACAAAAGCTAACGTACAGATTTTAAGTATTGCTTCTGATTCTCCAGCACAAAAAGCAGGAATTCAAGTAGGAGATATTATTATGAAAGTAGGAGAAGAGAGTGTTGATAAAGTACAACAAGTGCAGGATTTTACTAAAATACATGAGCAAGAAGAAATAACTCTCTTTTTACAAAGAGCAGGGGAAGAAATTAATACGAAATTAACTTTAAGAGAAAGTAATCATGCACAAGGATCTATAGGTGTTTCTTTAGTTAGGGTGAGCAATCTAAAAACTACATGGTACAAAGCTCCTTTTTTAGCTTCTAAAATAACCTATGAACAAACAAAAGCTATTCCTGTGGTTCTCTATGGTGCTTTAAGGAAAAAGATAGGAGGAGAGAAAGTGACAGAGGTTCAATTTGTTGGTCCAATTGGTGTTGGGCAAATGTTAGGGCGAGCTGTTTATCAAAGCTGGGGTAGTTTCTTTATGCTAATAAGTATGATTTCTATTTGGTTAGCGTTGTTTAATATTCTTCCGATTCCAGCTTTAGATGGTGGTAGATTATTGTTTCTTATTATTGAAGCTATAAGAAGAAAGCCAATGACTCAAAAAATAGAGCAAAAGATTAATGGATTTTTCTTCTTAATATTAATTGTATTTATGGTTTTTATTACAGCGAGAGATATTTTTAGGTTGTTTTAACAACATCTTGCCGTAAAAATTGTTTTTGCAGGCAATTTTTTATTACTTGCAGAAGCTGTGTTTTTGAGATAAGATAAAAAATATGAAGCAATCCAATCTCTTTACAAAAACCCAGAAACAGACTCCAAAAGATGAAGAAAGTATTAACGCTATTCTTTTACAAAGAGCAGGTTTTATTTATAAGGAAATGGCAGGTGTTTATTCTTTTCTACCATTGGGTATAAGAGTTTTAAAAAATGTTGAAAATATCATAAGGGAAGAGATGAATAGAATCGGATCTCAAGAAATTTTAATGTCTGTTTTACAGCCCAAGTCCTTATGGAAAAAAACAAGAAGATGGGATCAAGGCATTGGTAAAGAAATCATGTATAAGACAGAAGAAATAGGACTTGGGCCAACACACGAAGAGATGATTACAGATATTGCAGCAAAAAATATTGCCAACGAAGAAGATCTTCCTTTCTCTTGTTATCAAATCCAGACAAAGTTTAGAAAAGAAAAGAGAGCGAAATCTGGGCTTTTAAGAGGTAGGGAATTTCAAATGAAAGATATGTATAGCTTTCATGCGTCTGTAGATGATTTCAAGGATTATTATGAAAAAGTAAAAAAGGCCTATTTAAATATTTTCAAGAGATGTAATCTTCAAGCTGTTATAACTCAAGCTTCTGGGGGAGATTTTACTCAAGAGTTTTCTCACGAGTTTCAGGTTTTATCTAATACTGGAGAAGATATAATTTGTTATTGTGATTGTGGTTTTGCACAAAATATAGAAATTTGTGATAAAGAAAAATGTCCTTTATGTAAGAAACCTTTGAAAAAACTCAAAGCGATTGAAGGAGCTAATATTTTTTCCTTAGGGGACAAATATTCTAAAGCTTTAGAAGCTTTTTATAGAACTAACAGAGGAGAAAAGAAAGCTACTATTATGGGATGTTATGGTATTGGTATCTCAAGGTTAATAGGAACGATGGTTGAGGTTTTGCATGATGATTTCGGAATTGTTTGGCCCAAAGAGGTTGCTCCATTTGATTATCATTTAATTTCTCTAAACAATTCAGAAAAAGAAGCACAAGAAATTTATCAGAAATTAAATAATGTATTATATGACGATAGAAAAAAAACAGCAGGAGAAAAGTTTGCCGATGCTGATTTGATAGGAATTCCTATAAGAATTGTAGTTTCTGAAAAAACGTTGAAAACTAATTCTGTTGAGATAAAGAAAAGACATGAGAAGAAGACTGTTTTAATTAAAATAAAAGAATTGCATAAATGTTTAACAAAATATTAAGATATTTTAGTGAAGATATTGCCATTGATCTTGGAACAGCAAATTCGTCTGTTTATATCAGGGGTAGGGGAATCGTAATTAACGAGCCTTCTGTTGTTGCCTTAAACGAAAAGACGGGTCAGATTTTAGCTGTAGGAGAAGAGGCAAAGAAGATGGTGGGAAGGACGCCTTCTCATATAAGAGCTATCAAGCCTTTAGAAAGGGGGGTTGTTTCTGATTTTGAAGTGACAGAGCAAATGTTAAAGTACCTCATAGAAAAAGCTCATAGAAAAAAATTTATTTCTCTTTCTTGGCCAAGAATTATTATTGGCATTCCTTCAAGGATTACAGAAGTAGAGAAAAAAGCAGTGGAAGATGCAGCAAAAAATGCGGGAGCAAGGGAGGTTTTCTTAATAGAAGAACCACTAGCAGCAGCTATTGGAGCAAGGTTGCCTATTCAAGAAGCAAAAGGAAGTTTTGTGATAGATATTGGAGGAGGCACAACAGACATCGCGGTTTTAAGTTTAGGTGGTATAGTGACTTCTCAGAGTTTAGTGATAGCTGGAGATAAGCTTTCGGAAGATATTAAGAATTACGTTCAAGAAAGGTATAAACTTTTGATTGGAGATAGGACAGCTGAAAATGTTAAAATATCTATCGGAAGAGCTATTCAACAAAAGGATATTAAAAAAGCATCTCTAAGAGGAAGAAATGTGGCAACTGGTTTGCCAGAAGAAGTTATAGTAGACTCTGAAGATATTAGGAAAGCTATGGAGAAATCCCTTAATCATATTATTATGGCTGTAAAAACAACGATTGAATCTACACCCCCTGAGATATTAGCTGATATTATGTCTAGTGGAATTTATTTAGTGGGAGGAGGGGCATTATTAACT
>CAYVCP010000027.1:0-8083 GCA_964450565.1 uncultured Candidatus Saccharibacteria bacterium
GCTTGATGGAATACCTCCAGCACCAAGAGGAGTGCCTCAAGTTGAAGTTTCTTTTGATATTGATGCTAATGGCATTTTAAATGTTTCAGCGAAAGACAAGTCAACTGGAAAATCTCAGAGCATAAGGATTGAGGGAAGTTCTGGTTTAAAACAAGAAGAAATAGATAAAATGAAAAGAGAGGCAGAAGAACATATAGAAGAAGATAAAAAACAGAAAGAAATAATTGAGGTAAAGAACACAGCTGACTCTCTAATTTATCAGACAGACAAATCATTAAAAGATTTGAAGGTTTCAGATGAAAGCAAGAAGTTAGTCCAAGATAAAATAGAGGAATTGAAAAAGGTAAAAGATGGTGATAATATAGAGGATATAAAAAAGAAAACACAAGAATTATCTGAAGTTATTCAAAAGATAAGCGCTGAAGCCTATAACCAACAAAAGAAACAAGAGGAAAAAAAGCCTGATGAAGGAGAGGTAAAAGAGAAAAAATAATGGACTATTACAATATTCTTGGGGTTGATAAAACAGCGACTCAAGAAGAAATAAAAAAAGCTTATAGGAAACTAGCCCATCAATATCATCCGGATAAAAAGGGGGGAGATGAGAATAAATTTAAGGAGATAAACGAAGCTTATCAGATTTTATCTAGTAAAGAAAAGAGATCTAAATATGATACTTTCGGTAACAATTTTGAAGGAGCTCGATCTGCTGGAGGTTTTGATTTTAATTCTTTCTTTCAACAAGGCAATGATTTTAATGGCATTGATTTAGGAGATCTCTTTGGAGATGCTTTTGGGTTTAGAGGTAGAAAGCAAGAATCAATGAATAAGGGAAGGAACATTGAAGTTGAAATGGAAATTAGTCTCTTTGATACTCTTAATGAAACAAAAAAAGACATTTCTTTAGCTAAGCTAATTGAATGCCAAAGATGTGAGGGATCTGGAGCAGAACCAGGTACTAAGCTAAAGGAATGTTTTTCTTGTAGAGGAACGGGAACTGTTCAGCAAATGAGAAAGACAATCCTAGGAACAATCACAAGGAATATTGTTTGTCCCGAATGTAAGGGAGAGGGCAGAATTCCTGAAAAACCTTGTAATGTTTGTAAAGGAGAAGGAAGGATTGAAGGTGAAGAAACTATAGCGATTAATATACCTAAGGGAGTAGATACGGGACAAGTAATTAAGGTGTTGGGAAAGGGAGAATCAGGAAAAAGAGGAGAACAATCAGGAGACCTTTATATCAGAATTCTTGTTAAGCCACACCCTTTGTTTGAAAGAAGGGGGGACGATCTCTATACTCAAGTCCCGATAACTTTTTCTCAAAGTGTTTTAGGGGGTGAGGTTGATATAAAAATGATAGACAATAAAAACTTTTCCCTAAAGGTTCCTCAATCAACGGAATCTGGAAAGGTTCTAAGAATACAAGGAAAAGGTATTCCTCATTTTTCTAGTTTTGGAAGAGGAAATTTGTTTGTAGAATTATTTATTGCAACACCTAAAAAATTGACAAAAGAGCAGAAAATGTTATTAAAAGAATTAAGAAATCAAGGATTATAGCAAAAAGCCCCTGTAGCTCAATTGGTAGAGCAACTCCCTTTTAAGGAGGAGGTTCTCGGTTCGATCCCGAGCGGGGGCACAAAGAATACTCTTACAGTTAACTAATTTGATTTAGGTTAGTTTTTTGTATATAATAAAAAATATTATGAAAACAAAAACAATTGTAAAAACAATTTCTTTTTTAATTATCCTATCTTTCTTTAGCTTTCTTTCTTTTAAACTTGGTTTCCTTGAAGGAGAAAAGAACATATTAAAAACTCCACCATTACAAATAACAGATTCTGAAATAGAGAAACCAAATAGTATAAACTTTTCTATTTTTTGGGAAACATGGAGACAATTAGAAAGAAATTATTTAGAAAAAGAGAATATAGATTATCAAAAAATGGTTTATGGAGCCATAGAGGGTATGGTAAATAGTGTTGGAGATCCTTACACTACCTTCTTTACTCCCAAAGAAGCAGATAGTTTTACCGAAGAGCTTTCTGGTAAATATGAGGGAATTGGTATGGTTGTTGGCATTAAAGATGATATTTTAACAGTAGTTTCTCCTTTTCAAGGGACACCAGCAGAGGAGGCTGGATTGAAAGCAGGGGATGCAATCGTTAAAGTAGAAGATACTTTTACTCAAGATCTTAGTATCGAAGAAGCTGTTAAGCTGATAAAAGGACCGCAAGGGACCAAAGTTAAGCTATTGATTCAAAGAGATGATTGGCAAGAACCAAAAGAATTTTTGGTCAAAAGAGATGTAATTAAAATTCCTACCTTAGAAAAAGAGATTATTGATGATCAAATTGCTTTAATTAAAATCTATCAATTTAATAGAATTTTATCTTCTGAATTTCAAAAGGCAGGGCTTGAAGTTTTGAATTCTGATATTAAGAAGATTATTATTGATTTAAGGAACAATCCTGGAGGATACCTTGACGAAGCTATAATAGTGGCTGGCTGGTTCATAGAAAAGGGAGAGGTTGTAACTTGGCAAGATACAAGAGAAGAGGAAAAAACACCCTATAAATCAAATGGACCTGCTGTTTTTAAAGACTATGATGTAGTTGTTTTAATAAATGAGGGTTCTGCTTCTGGCTCGGAAATATTAGCAGGGGCTTTGCGTGATGTAAATCAAGTAAAATTAATTGGTAAACAATCCTTTGGAAAAGGATCTGTCCAAGAGCAAATTAGTTTATCAGATAATTCTTCTTTAAAAGTTACAATAGCAAAATGGCTTACACCCGACTTAATCTCTATTAACGAAGAAGGTTTAATTCCTGATATAGAGATTGATCTAGAAGAGGAGGGGGACACACAACTTGATAGGGCAGTTGAATTTTTGAAAGATTTCAATTAAGATAAAAAATATGAAAGTTATACTACAAAAAGATATAGACAACCTAGGAAAAAAGAACGACATTAAAGATGTCAACAGTGGTTTTGCTAGAAATTTCTTACTTAAAAGGGGATTGGCAAAACTAGCTACAGAAAAAAATGTAAAAGTAGCAGAAGAAATTCAGTCTTCAGAGCTTGAACAATCAAGCAAAGATCTTGAAAAAGCAGGAGAGATGGCTTCTAAAATGGAAGGAATTGAAGTCGAAATGAAAGTAAAAGTAGGTGATAAGGGCCAACTTTTTGAAAAGATTTCACAGCAAAAGATAGCGCAATCTTTAGAAGATATGGGTTATAAAATTAAAAAAGATCAGATAATTTTAGCAAAAGATATTAAAGAGATAGGAGAGTATGATGTTAAAATAAAATTTGAGCATAACTTAGAAACACAAATTAAAGTCATTATTACAGGACAATAAGCTATTATTTCTAGAAATTAATTCTTATGGTAAAATACATTTTTGTTGCAGGAGGTGTTATGTCTGGTATAGGGAAAGGTATCGCAACAGCTTCTATCGCTAGAATATTAAAGAGCAAAGGTTTTACGGTTGAAGTCTCAAAAATAGATCCCTATATCAACATTGATGCAGGGACAATGAATCCTATTGAGCATGGAGAAGTTTTTGTAACTGATGATGGGCTTGAATGTGATCAAGATTTAGGAAATTATGAAAGATTCTTAGACCAAACTTTTTCTCAAGAAAATTATATGACAACAGGCAGAGTTTATCAGTCTGTTATCACCAAAGAAAGGAATTTGGAATTCAAGGGAAAGTGTGTTGAGGTTGTTCCTCATATCCCAGAAGAAGTAATTTCTAGAATAGAGAATCTGGCTTCAAGAGCTGATTTTGTTTTAACTGAAATAGGGGGTACGGTAGGGGAATATCAAAATCTTCTTTTTTTAGAAGCAGCTCGAATGATGAAATTAAGAAAGCCCAAAGATATTGTTTTTGTTTTGGTTAGTTACTTGCCAGTACCAAAAATTATCGGAGAGATGAAAACAAAACCGACCCAGCATGCTGTTAGAACTCTTAATGCTGCGGGATTGCAACCAGATATTATTCTTGCAAGATCTTCTTTTCCTTTAGATGAGCCGAGAAAAAAGAAAATATCTACTTTTTGTAATATAAGGGAAAAGGATGTTATTTCAGCTCCAGATGTTGAATCTATTTATGAAGTTCCTATTAATTTTGAAAGAGATAACTTAGGAGAGATAATTTTAGAAAAGTGTCATTTAGAGAAGAGAAAAAAAGATTTAAAAGAATGGAAAGAGCTCGTTTATAATATTAGAAATCCAGAAAAAGAGATAAATATTGGTATTGTGGGTAAGTATTTTGAATCAGGTAAGTTTACTTTAATGGATTCTTACATTTCTGTTATTGAGTCTGTTAAGCATGCTTGTTATGCCTTTAAAGCCAAACCAAAGATTACTTGGTTGTCTGCTGAAGAATATGGAAAGGATAAAGAAAAATTAAAAGAATTAAATAATTTTAATGGAGTAATAGTACCTGGTGGCTTTGGGAATAGGGGAGTAGAAGGTAAAATTAAAACTATTGAATATTTAAGAGAGAATAAGATACCTTTTTTAGGTCTTTGTTTGGGCCTTCAAATGGCTGTAATTGAATTTGCCAGACATATTTGTAATCTTAAAGAAGCAAATTCTACTGAATTTGAATCACACTGCAAAATTCCTATAATTGACACAATGTTAGAACAAAAAAAACTTATAGAAGATAAGAACTATGGGGGGACTATGAGGTTAGGAGCATATAATTGTAAGATTAAAAAAGATACTTTAGCTTTTCAGGCATACCAGAAAGAAAATATTTCAGAAAGACATAGACATAGATATGAAGTAAATAACGAGTATAAGGAAATATTAGAAAAGAATGGCATGGTAATATCGGGTATAAACCCAAAACGTAATCTAATTGAAATTATAGAAATAAAAGATCATCCATTTTTTATAGCGAGCCAATTTCATCCAGAATTTAAATCAAGGCCATTAAACCCTCATCCTTTATTTAAGGAATTTATTAGAGCAGGCTTAAAGGAAAAGGACCGCATGAAATAAGGTACGGCCCTTTGGATTAGCTTATTCATATTCATTCCTGGTAATATCCTCAAGGATACTACCAAGTAGAAAAAGTGCTGAGCGTCCTATATACAGCATTAAAGCGAAAAACAATATTATACATATTATTTTTCCAAAGATTGATCCGATATTCCCAATACCCAAATCTATAAAACAAAATATTAAGAATACCAAAAGTAAATCAAACAAAATAGCTACCAGTAAATAAAAAATAAATTTTTTCATTTTTTATCTCTCCTTCCTTAGAAAATATGAGCACAACAAGAACTATAAAAAAACATTTTTATAATTCTTATTGTAACCTTATTTCACATTGACAACTTTAGCTTTCCTTTTATTGCCGGTAAAAAGAGTTTTCTTTTTTGTTTTAAACTCAACAGTACCTTCTTTTAAGGCAAACAAAGTGTGGTCTTTTCCAACACCAACATTATTTCCAGCAAGCATTTTAGTACCACGTTGTCTAACGATAATTTCTCCTGATTTAACTTTTTGTCCACCAGATCTTTTAACCCCTAAGTATTGAGGGTTGGAATCTCTTCCAAGTTTTGTAGATCCAGCTGATTTAGTTTTTGACATATATTATGATAATAGCAAAAATAGTTAAAAAATTCAAGCCAAAGAAAGAAAATGTATTTCTTTTTCTAATAGTCTTTTTATTAATTTTATTAATTTTTGGAATAGGGAAGTTGCTTATTTTCTATTCTGAAAAGCCTCCTTTAGAGATTTATTCTCCTATATCAGAATGAAATTTTTGATGTAGGTCCTTGAGCCTTTTAGAGACTACGTGTGTATAAATTTGAGTTGTAGCAATGCTTTTATGGCCCAGAAATTCTTGGACACTTCTTAGGTCAACTCCTTTTTCTAATAAATCAGTAGCAAAAGAGTGTCTCATAGTATGAACTACTGTAGAAAGAGGCAATCCTGCTAAAATAACATATCTTTTAACAATGTTTTCAATAGATCTTGTTGTAAGCCTAAGGGGAGAATCTGTTGGTCCTTTATACCTTATAAATAAAGATTTTTCCTTATCATTCTCTCTGGTATCAAGATATTTTCTTAGCCATTTTAAGCACCTTTCTGAAAAATAAATAGTTCTAACCCTATTACCTTTACCCGTAATACTAAGCTCAAGATATTCTTTGTTGTTTTTAAGTTTAAACTGGTCTTTATTCAGAGCGGTTAATTCAGCTACTCTCATTCCAGTAGAGAAAAGAACTTCTAAAATTGCCTTGTCTCTTAATCCTGTCTGATTATTAGTATTGGGGGCTGTAAGGAGATCTGTCACTTGCTCTAAATTAAGAAATTTAACTATTTTTGACTCTGGTTGCTTCATAAGCTGAATTTTATCTGCTGGTAGGGAAACAATGTCTCTTTGAGCAAAGAATTTTAACAAATTCCTTAAAGCTATGAGGTAGTGATTTTGAGTACTTTTTTTTAGAAGTTGATGTGTATTATCATTAATGGCCTTAGAGAGAAACACCCTATATTGCCAAACGTGATCTTTAGTAAACTCATTAGGTTTGAGAGAAGTGAGTTTATTTTTTTTTAGCCAAGATAAAAATTTTGTTATTAATCTGTCGTAAGTTACCAAAGAAGTATTTGATAAACCTTTTTCAATATCTAAATACTCCAAAAAGTCAGTTTTATAGTTAACTATAGGTTTTTGTGTTTTTTCCATACTATACTTTGATAAACCGTTATTCTGCGAAGTATATACTTATCTCTATAATAGGGTTATTAATACCCTATGTCAATCCCCTAATGTTTCTGTTTCTTCCTTTTTAAAAAAGTTCCAAACTTTTTTAATAGCATTAGAAATATCTTCTTTTGTTTTTTCTCCCAGCTCTTCTTTCTCTTCTTTTATCCCTTGCTTTATATTATTTATAATAGTCATCCCCCACTCTGTTATAGTAGGTCTAATGTGTCGATTAAACCAAGATAACAATTTCTCGTTTATAGGTTTTGTCAAAGAAAAAGCTTTTTTTACTCCTGATTTAAAAGTATCATACCAAGTATAATGCTCTAGAGGATCTGTTATGCCATTAGAGGTTGTGGTTGTAGCTAAAACTTGCAAAGGAAACAATATTATTAGCAAAGCAATTATTATTTTCTTCATTAGGATATAATAGCATTTTTTATATAAATAAAAAAATCATCTTTTAAATGATTGGTGTAGCCAAGTAGAATAATAAATACTCTACTTGGCTACCCTGTTATGAGACGAAGAAGCTTTTTACTATTTCTTCGTCTCTTGCTCCTATCAAATCTCCAATGGTCGGAGAAATGTTTTTTTTCTCTATCGTAGGAAAGACGATAGAGAAAAAATCTTCATTGTCAACGTCTTGCCTATCATCATCCTGCCAATGTTGGCAGGTAATGCATGGGCGTTCTGCCCATAGGACGTTGATCTCTTCTCTGTCTAGCACGAAGTCTTCGTCGTAAGAAGCCTTTGTGCCGAACAGTTCTTCAAGATCACCCTTGAAGAACTTCGAGTTCTCCATCCCGACGGTGTAAACCGTTCCTGGCGAGCTCCATATGAGGAGCCTTTTCGTTTTTACCGTCTCATAGGCCAATGCCCATCCTGGGCCCAGTAGGTCGTTTTGTAGCGCGCCGAATCTTGCTCCACCAGCCCAGGCCTCGAAAGGCCTTTGCTCCAACATTCGCGCCAGCTCTTCCGGCGCGCTAAATTTTTCTTCCGGACTGGCCTTCAACACCCTGTTGAGTGCTTTCATAAATCTATCGAGGGAAACTCCTTCAAAAATTGGCGACTTTTTCATTTTCTTTCTCCTCAAATCAAAAAACTAATATAAGAAACCTTAATGCTACAACACAATTATAGCATATTGTCAATAAATGTCAAGATGGCGTGCTTTTATAATTTCTCTTTAGCTTCTTTTATCTTTAAAAGAGTTTTCTCTTTCCCCAAAGCACCTGCTATCTCAAAAGGACTTGCAGATGACTTCTTTCCTGAAAGAGCTACTCTTAGAGGCCACAATAGTTCTCCCCTGTTTTCTCCTGCTTCTTCTAGGAGAGTTCTTGTGATTTCTT
>CAYVCP010000028.1:0-7705 GCA_964450565.1 uncultured Candidatus Saccharibacteria bacterium
TTATTCATAATCTCAGTTCTAACGTCGTCCACAGTGGGGAGCCAACTTGCCGAATTCGGCAAATATACACCCCTTGACAAAAAACATGGATAATGAAAATAAAGGTGAATTATTGAAAAACAACTTACGCTTTTTAGAAGAAGAAGCGAAGCTATAAAAGGGAATAGTACAGTTTCACGAAAAAGTAAGAGATAAGGCCTTAAACTTTATTTATAGAACCATTACTGTTATCGGATTGATAGCAGGTTTTGGATTTACTGCAATTTCGTATGTCAAAATTCCTTGGTTTTTTATAATAGGTCAATTCATTCTTTTTTTAACAATTACCATAGCGATGTTTTGGGTAAAGAAGACATTTATAGATGAATCAACGAGATTCAAAGCTTGGATTTTAGAACTTAGCGACATTATTGATAAACGAATGATGGTAGATCCGCAATGGAATACAGAAAAAATTAAGAAAGAAATGGACGACATTGAGAGTAAGTCACGAGATTTAGCCAAAAAGATGAAAACTTCTGACACCGACAAACGAAAAGAGGGAAGATTTTCCAATGGAACTATATCCGTTTTGTTAGCCCTATTTATTATAGGAGGACTAGTGCTTTTGTTTTCATTCGTGGGGAAATGATGCAACGAAATTTTTAGCTCCCTCACCAATATTGTAGTTTTTGGAGTAGTTTGTCCCA
The DNA here is from genome assembly GCA_964450565.1 of uncultured Candidatus Saccharibacteria bacterium. Classification (GTDB taxonomy): domain Bacteria; phylum Patescibacteriota; class Minisyncoccia; order Minisyncoccales; family CG1-02-41-26; genus CAYVCP01. The sequence continues at coordinate 690 of CAYVCP010000028.1, forward strand.
AACAACAATGAATATTTGCCTAATATGGCAAATAAGGAATGTACGAAGTTCGAACCTAATATTGTATACCAAGAGAAGAGAATGCTAAGATAAGAAAATGGCATTAAGCAATAAGGCAATCCAGGAATTTAAGGAGATATACAAAAAAGAATTCAAGGATCAAATTTCTAAAAGAAAAGCTGAAGAAGTGGGAAAGAGACTGCTCAATTTGCTCAGAGTGATCTATTGTCTGATTCCCTAATACAAGAGAATTAAAAACCCAAAAAGAGCTGTAGTGGTTATTCCATTATGGCTTTTTTGATCTGGGCCTTGAAAGGATCACCTATGTATCCGTTTGTATCCGTTAAGCACAAAATGTTGACAGACCGCCGAAAAGATGGTATGATATAGACGTCTTTAGCTCGGGATTAGGGTTCGGGAAGAAAAAAGATTTCATGTGGTTTTTATTTTAATCAAGGACCAAATACAGAAAGGAAATGAAACAATGGAAAGGATAGCAATAGTAAGAAATGGAAAAGTGGTGGCCCTTTATTTGAGGGAGGACCCAGATGAACATGACGTGAAACATACTTTGATAAGACTAGGGTTTCGGGAAGAATTCCTAGTGGAATCAGGAGATCCTTGTAACACTTTTGAAGTCAACAAGTATAACCTGAAGACTGAAGTGAAAATTGACGAAAACCTTGCCTCTCGCTTGGTTGAGATAAGGGATATCGTCGGAGACCCAGATAACGAGTTTGACAACTGCCTGGGAAGAGTTTGTCCATTTCTGGGGTCAGTTCAACCAGGCGATGAGATGAGGGTGGTAGAATTACACCATTCTCACTACGCTGGTGGAGCTCAGGCCTTGGAGATAGATGGGTACGATCAGAAAGTCTGGCTAAAGATAGAAAATATAGTCAGAACAATCGGCCCTGACTCAGGGAGGGCTCTATCGTACGATGATTTGGAATAAATATAGGGCTTTGTTGTCGGATCTTGTGATATATCCAGGGTTAGATCCGTCAACTAACCCTTGAACGAAATCCGTCATCTTTTTACTCAAAGGATGACGGATTTTATATTACAGGAATAATTGCCACAAATATCAAATCTACCCCTCTTGCTCTGGAAAACATTATTTCCTAAAATGAAATAAAGAATGAAGAACAAGGATTATGAAAAATTACTGTTTACATTACTTCAAGGAGAAAACCATATATTTATTGTTCAAAGAAACTTGCCTAAACCTGTATTGTTATTATGACGATACAGGCTGTTATATTACAGGAATAATTGCCACAAATATCAAATCTACCCCTCTTGCTCTGGAAAACATTATCTCTTAAAATAAACCAAGGAATAAAGAACAAGGATTATGAAAAATTACTACCCACATTACTTCAAGGAAAAAACTACATATTCATTATTCAAAGAAACTTGCCGAAAGAGGTAAGTTCGAACTTCGTACATTCCCCGGAGCCAAATTTAGAGGGGATAATACCTCTCTTTTGGTTTATCTATGATATAATAAGTAAAGATAAGTTTGATGTTATAATAAGTTCCTAATATACTAGGAACTAGGAACTAGGAACTTTTTATGATATAATGTAGACATGAATACAAAAGAAAAAATTAAGAATTATTTGAAAGCCAAAGGGAAAACTACAGGAAAGGAGTTATCCGATTTTTTAAATATAACTGATCGTGCTGTTAGGAAACAGCTGGTAAATCTTTTAGACGAAAAGATAATTATCAAAACAGGAAAACCCCCCAAAGTTTTTTATTCGTTAAAAAAATTAAGTGATCAGAAAGAAAAAATTAAAATTGATTTAAAGACAAGAAAAACAATTAATAATTCTTATCTATTAATAACTTCCGAGGGAAATAAACTAGAAGGAATTGATGGTTTTGCCTATTGGTGTAAAAAACAAAAGTTACCAATTGAAAAAACAGCAGAAGAATATATTAAAACAATAAAAAAATATTCAGCTTATAAAAAGAATGGATTAATTGATGGTATGAAAAAGATGAAGAAAACTTTTGATAAAATATATCTCGACAATATTCTTTGTATAGATTTTTATAGCATTGAGAGATTTGGCAAAACTAGACTTGGTCAATTACTTTTATATGCCAAACAAAGTCAAAACAAAAGACTAATTAAAGAAATCGTTGAAACAATAAGTCCGATTATTAAAAAAATAGAGAAAAAATATAAAATTGATGGAGTCGGCTTTATTCCACCAACAGTTAAGAGGGAAGTTCAATTTATGAATGAATTAAAAAAGGCGCTTAATCTAAAAATAAAAGAAATTAAAATTACTAAAATAAAAACAGAGATTAGTGTTCCTCAAAAAACCTTAAGTAAATTAAGCGATAGAATTGATAATGCAAGGCAAACTTTTGCAATTGAAGAAATAGGAAAGTTTAATAGCGTTCTTTTGATAGATGATGCTGTTGGATCTGGTGCAACGCTTAATGAAATAGCTAAAATAATAAAAGAGAAAGGATTAACTAAAAAAATTACGGGGCTTTCAATAGTGGGTAGTTTCAAAGGGTTTGATGTAATTAGTGAAGTTTAAATATGCTTATCTGATTGTTGAATCATGGCTATAACGTTGTTCACGATGCGGAGCCACAATTTTTGAACTTAAATTTAATATCCTAAGAGCAGGACAGTTAGAACTTTTAATCGCTGAGAAAAAGATTTTTTGGTAAAATAAAATAATGACAGACAAAAACAAGAAAACAATTAAAGTAGTTGTTATTTTCCTAATAATTTGGATTGGGGGAAGTATAATTTCTATAGCATTAGATATTAAGAATGGATTATTGCTGGCTTTCTTTTTAGGAGCAGCTATAGCGACTTGGCTTTACAAAACTAAATAAGGTTACTTAAACAGGTTCTAACAAAGTCCGTCTCTCATGGTATTACAGAACAACTGAAGGCGTCTTTTAGCAAAGGTGGTTTTGTGATATGGTAGAGGAGCTAGAGGATTAAAAGTGGACTGAAATAAATAAATTAGAGTCGGCCTCTATTCTCATTGAGAATAAAAAGATAAAAAAGAAGTTTTTTTAGTTTATGCTTATTGATGATGTAAACATTAAAGTAACTGCGGGCAACGGTGGCAACGGCGTTGTTGCTTTTAGTAAGGTCAAGGATATGCATGGGCCTACAGGTGGAAAAGGCGGAGATGGCGGAGATGTATATTTTAGAGGAATTTCAAATCTAGATGCACTCAAATATTTTCGTTTCAGAAAAGAGATACATCCAGGCGACGGTAAGAATGGTGGATATAGGCTTGAGGATGGCGCAAAAGGTAAGGATATTGTGCTTGATGTGCCCTTAGGAACCATAATTCATAATCTTGTTAGTGGTAAGAATTATGAGATTATGAACACCAAAGACATGATTTTAATTGCCAAAGGAGGTGGTGGAGGAAAAGGTAATTTTTTGTTTCGATCGTCTACAAATACTAGTCCAAAGGAATTTCAATTAGGTGAACCTGGCGAACATTTTACTCTGAGGTTGGAATTAAAATTTATTGCTGACGTAGGGCTCATTGGTTTGCCAAACGTTGGCAAATCAAGTTTACTTAACGAACTTACTGGTGCAAAAAGCAAAGTTGCGAACTATCATTTCACAACCCTAGAACCAAACTTAGGTACCTATTATGGGCTTATCTTAGCTGATATTCCAGGACTTATTGAAGGAGCTTCTTCTGGAAAAGGGTTAGGGGTTAAGTTTTTACATCATATTGAAAGGACAAAGACGCTTTTCCATCTTCTTTCTGCCGGATCAGAGAATCTTGCACAAGATTATAAGGTTATACGAAAAGAGCTTGGAGAATATAACAAAGATCTTCTTCTAAAACCTGAATATATTTTTATCAGTAAGAGTGATTTGGTTGATAGGTCAGAGCTTGAAAGAAAGATGGCGGTACTTAAAAAGTTTAGTAGCTCAATAACACCAATTTCTGTCTATGATCCAGAGGGTGTAAAAAGCGTAAGAGATATTTTAAACAAACTTGTAAAATAAAACATAAAGATCAACGAATTTATAACTCGTTAAATAGAGGCATAAAAAAAGTCTCACAGAAAAAGAGATCTTATAATTAGTGTTTGAGTATTTGCCACAAGGTGAAAATTTATTGCTTTAAACAGTAATTGAACAGGTAGATCAGTCGTGAGGGTTGTCTTATTCGGGAAGATGGCATCTTTTCTTCAGAATAGTGGAGAGCGGGGATTAGGGCTAGTCATTTTAGGTGTGGAAAGTTTGACAGGATTGAACTTTTTTGGTATACTAAAAACACTTAAATTATGTTAAGGGGGAGGGTACTTCTCTTTGACGACTCGTCTCTTTTTTGTGTCATTTATCTTATTTTGTGACCTGGAAGAATACTGGGTCATTTTAGTTTTTATGACACAAATTAAACAATCTGTTGGTCGTTTTAGCGACCTTGGAATAAAAGAAAACTTTCTTGCTATTCTTAAGCAAGAGGGTTTTGACGTTCCTACTCCGATTCAGCACCAGGTTATTCCTGGCGCTTTGCAAAGAAAGGATGTTGTTGGTATTGCTCAAACTGGAACAGGTAAGACCTTAGCTTTTGGTATTCCAATGATCCAGTATCTTGTTTCTCATAGAGGGCAAGGATTAGTTATCGTGCCTACCCGCGAACTAGCGCTTCAGGTAGAACGGTCACTTAAACATGTTGGTGCTTCTTTGGGGCTTCGCTGCGTTGTAGTTATTGGGGGAGTTTCTAAACATATGCAAATAAAATATTTAAAAAGAAATCCACATGTTGTTATTGCTACTCCAGGGCGTTTGGTTGATTTAATGGAGCAAAAAGCTTGTGCGCTTGATAAAGTAAATACCGTAATTCTTGATGAGGCAGATCGTATGCTTGATGTTGGATTCTTACCTCAAATTAAACGAATTTTACAAAGTACGCCAAAAGATCGGCAAACCATGTTGTTTTCAGCTACTATGCCAAAATCAATATCATTATTAGCGAGTACATTTATGAAAATGCCACTTAGAATTGAAATTGCTCCACAAGGCACTACGGTAGAAAATGTAGAGCAAGAAATTTTTATAGTAGTGAAAAATAATAAAATGCGTTTACTTGATTCTTTATTAGATAAGTATCAAACAGGTAAAGTACTTATTTTCTCAAGAACTAAATATGGGGCAAAACGTATTGCGCGCGATGTTCGCTATATGGATCATACTGCAACTGAAATGCACTCTAACTGTTCTCAAGCCCAACGAAAAAAAGCGCTTGAAGGGTTTACAAACGGAAAGTTTAGGGTGATGGTAGCCACTGACATTGCGGCTCGCGGTATTGATGTAAAAGATATTGGCTTAGTGATTAATTTTGACTTACCAGATTATTCAGAGGCCTATGTTCACCGCATTGGCAGAACCGGGCGAGCTGGCCGTTATGGGAGAGCTATTTCTTTTGTTACCCCATCTCAAAAAGCTGATGTTAGAAAAATTGAACGGTTGATTCAGAAGTCAATTCCGGTATTATCTTTGCCGTCTTTGCCATCAGAGAGAAGAAGGCCATTTCATCAAGCCAAGCGGTATGTTCCACAGAGGGAACATTCTACTGGGCGGGGATATACTAAACCTTCTTATCAAAAAAAGAGACAGCAATCATCTCATGGCCGTCAAAATAGCTATTGTTATAAAAGATAAAATGAAAATTAGAAATATCGACCTGATTTTCTAAATTATATCATTAAACAGGTTTTAACAAAGTTCTTCTCTTAGGGCCAAATTGCCGAATTCGGCAAATATCCTCGATAAAATATAATTAAAACCCAAAAGAGCTGTAGTGATTATTTCACTATGGCTTTTTTGGTTAAACCTTGCCAGGTGTTAACTATGTACTCGTCAAGCGCACTGTAGATGATGATATATATATTCTAAAGTAGAATGGAAGAATGAGCCTAATGTATTTCATGAATAAAGAAAACTATTATAGCTTTTTATTCAATGTCATCTGACGCTTCAAAGCTACTAATATCAGTAAAGTTTGAAGTATTTTTTCCTGCATCAAAATCACTATAATCAGAACTGCGGAATGAGCCCTGTAAACACCAAACAAAGAGATTGGACAAAGCGATTAAAAACAGTAATGTCCCAAAGATAATTGTTTTTTTCTTTTTAAAGACAACTCCTAAAACAGTAACGATTAAGAGGAATAAATTATAACCTAAAATTACTAACGTCCATTTGTTAGAGAAAATACCTTTAATCTTTATGGTTTTCTCTTTTAAATATCCTGTAATACTACCAATCAAACCTTCCCCCTTTTTCTTAATAGGTTTTAGGCTTTTTATCTCTTTTCTTCCAGATTTTATATCTTGCTCTAGTTGATTTACTTGAGCTATTAATTCTTTCTTGGCAGACTGTAGTTCCCCGTCTTCTGGAGCTAAATCAGCTGTTAAAGAAATAACTTGAGATAAGTCCTGATAAAATTCTAAATCTAATTTATTGTTCAAGTACTCAAAAGCTTTCTCTCTTTGTGGATCGTCTTTGGTTAAATTATTATCATAAATAGCTTGTAGTAGTTCCATGCTTTCCTTGTCTAGCCCTGTTTCTTCTTCAGAAGCTAAAGCAACACTAGCTAAATATGTTGAAGGATCTGTTTTGGCATAATTAAGCCTCATGACGTTGACCACATTGTCTATTATCATATTACGGTTCTGGAAATATATTATTGCCCAAAACACTAATTGACTACTATCAATAATAACGGCTTTTATGCCCTTGTATCCTTTTTCAATACCATCACAAACTGCTTTTGTTTGAATAAAGAACTGAGGAGCAAAAACCATAACTCCTATTTTAGCTAAACTAGAACCAACATCTAAGGTTAATTCAGTCCAAGCCTTAAACATTGATATGTTGTATTCAACTTCATGGGCATCAAGATAAAGATCAACGAATTCCTTATAATTAGCTTTAGATCTTTCCATATCTTCTTCTAATAATCCCGGGACAACTGCTCTTCTTTTTAACTTAT
>CAYVCP010000029.1:0-7249 GCA_964450565.1 uncultured Candidatus Saccharibacteria bacterium
CTTTCAATTTCAAGAGGATATGACTTCTCATATTAAATTAATTATAGCAAGAAATAGAGGATATGAGGTGTGGATAACTTAATAGATTATAATTTGAGTTATAACAAACAAAAGGTAAATAAAAAGTAACGCAATAGCTTCTTTTCTGTTAATAGACTTCTCTGTTCTTATAAAAATAGCAAAAAAGAAAGCTGTTATAACTACAAAAATCATACCAGCTATATAGGGTGAAAAAGAAAAAATAGTAATAGGGGTAATTAAAATAGTTACTCCTAAAACTAAAGTAGAATTCACAATAACAGATCCCATTAAATTACCTAAAATCATATCTTTATGATCTAAAGAGGCTGCTTTAACACTAAAAATAATTTCAGGAAGATTTGTGCCCAAAGCAACTAGAAGAATACTGATTAAGAGAATAGGAAGGTTAAAAAATAAGGCAATGTCTTTTGAAGACCACACTATACCTTCAGCTGAAATAAGTAACAAAAGGATAAAGAAAAGAAATAAAAAAAGAACTTTCCAAAAACCAGAGCTCAGAGAAAGGTCTTTCTTAGTCCCCTTTTTTGTATCTTCACAAAAAATATCTTTCTTTTGAGCAATATTCCAAACGTAGAAAGAAAGAAGCAAGAGAAGGATTATTCCGTCAATCCTATTTAAAATACCATCAGCCATTAAAACAACAGGAGTTATTCCAATAACAATAGTAAAGATAGAAGTTCTTTGAGACATTGCTGATTTCGCCTTTATACCTCCGGTAATTAATATAGCGATAGAAAGAGCTAATGTTAAATTAATTATATTACTTCCGAACACATTACCTAAAGAAATTTCAGGACTTTTGTGGAAAGCAGACATAATTCCCACAAAGAGCTCTGGTAAAGAAGAAATAAAAGCCATTAAAAGAAAAGCTGTTGTAAACTCTGTCCACTTTAAGAACTTAGCTATTTTAGCTAAATATTTTACTGACTCAGATCCAGCTTTAATGAGAACCACACAAGAAACAATAAAAAGAATAACAGAATAAATTATCATAGATTTGTCTCATGTCTTGCGATAAAATAATACTTTACGCTTTCAATTAATAAAGAGTTTAAAATACCAAAACCAATCAGAAGTAAAATATCAAAAAAACCTAAAGATACTGTCTGTAAAAGATTTTGGAGAACTGGTATATAAATAGCTCCAAAAAGAGCTATTCCTCCCAACAGAAAAGAAATCAGTAAAAGTTTGTTTGAAAGAATATTTATTCTCCATATATTTTTTCTTAAACTTTTACATGAAAAAACATAAAATAAAGAATCAATAGTTAAAGCAACAAACATCATGGTCCTTATATAATCTATATTAGTTTCTCCGTGTTTATTAAGAAGCCAAAAGAAAAGCCCTAAAAGAACTAAGTCAGTTAGAACACCAATAGCAAAGATAATAACTTTCATTTCTCTTGTTAAAAGAGGGTGCTTGTGATTTTGAGGTTTTTGTTGCATTAAATCTTTTTCTTTTGGTTCAAAAGCTAACGCAATATTTGGCAAGCCATCTTCGATTAAATTAATCCATAAGATTTGGACAGCAGTAACAGCCAAAGGTACCCTTAAAACGATACCAACAGATATTAAAACTACTTCAGAAAAACTATCAGATAAGATATAAGTGATAACTTTCCTAATATTATCCAAAATAGCTCGCCCTTCTTCAATGGCAGAAACTATTACAGAGAAATTATCATCTAAAAGAACTAAATCAGAAGCTTCTTTCGCTACATCTGTTCCAGAACCTAAAGAAACTCCAATATCAGCTTTCTTTAAAGCAGGAGCATCATTGATTCCGTCTCCTGTCATAGCAACAACATGATGCTTTTTTTGCCATGCTGCTATTATTCTTAACTTATGTTTTGGTTCTACGCGAGCGAAAACATCAATATGATTTAATCTTTTAGATAACTGCTCTTCTGATAATTCATCAAGCTCTTTACCAATCATAACATTTTCTTTTTTCGTCCTAAGGTTTAACTCTCTAGCAACTGATTTTGCTGTTAAAAGATGATCTCCTGTTACCATAACAACTTTCATCCCTGCTTTTTGACAGATTGCCATAGCCTTTTTTGCTTCTTTCCTAACAGGATCTTTTAACCCAATAAAACCAGCAAAAATTAATCCTTTGACATCTTCTTTTGTAATCTCATCTTTTTTAATGTTTTTATAAGCAAAAGCAACGACTCTTAATCCTTTTGACGTTAAATTATTTAACTGATCAGTTAAATGTTCAATTGTCTTTTTATTTATCTTTGTTTGTGTTTTGCCCTTTAGTTTAGAGCTTAATTCAATAATCTTTTCTGGAGCTCCAGAAACATACATTATATTATCCCCTTTCTTTTGATGAAGGCTTGCAATAAATTTATTTTCTGTATTAAATCCTATCTCACCTATCCTGGGAAATTGTTTTAAAAGTTCTGGCTGTAAAACACCACCTCCTTGCGCTCCTTCTATTAGTGCTTTATCTGTGGGTCTTCCTATAATTTTCCATTTCTTTAATTTCTCCTTAGGATTTTCTACAATAGCCTCGTTTGCTAAACAAGCAATAGTTTGAATTAACTTCTTATCAAAACCTATAAACTCACATGCTTCCATTTTTCCCTCTGTCAAAGTGAGTGTTTTATCTGTTGCAATAACAGAAGTAGATCCTAATGTTTCAGCAGAATAGAGATTTCTTACCAGTCCTTTCTTTTTTAATATTCTTTGCATACCGAGAGCTAAAATAACAGTCATGGCTATGGGTAACCCTTCTGGAATGGCAGCTACAGCTACAGCTACCGATGTCACAAACATTTCAATAAAATCTCTTTGAAAGAGAATGCCTTCTATAAAAATAAAAACGCAAATAAGGGTAATAATAACACCAAGAATTTTAGAAAAATGAGTAATCTTCTTTTGGTAAGGAGTTTTTTCTTCCTTTTGTTCTTTCAGCATACCAGCCACCTTGCCTATTTCTGTTTTTTTACCAACCCGAACAACAATAGCTTTTGCCTCTCCTTCTTCAACAACAGTTCCCATAAAAACCATATTACTCCTTTCAGCTAAAGAGGTATTTTTTTTCAAGACAACTTCCTTTTTCTCGGAAGATAGCCACTCCCCTGTTAAAGAAGATTCGTTAACTTTTAAATTTAAGCAAGATACTATTCTCGCATCAGCAGGTACTTTGTGCCCTGATTTCAAAATAATAATATCTCCTGCAACTAAATTTTCTTGTAAAATCTGCTTCTCTTTTCCATCCCTTAACACTATGGCTTTTACTTTTAAAATCTTTTTTAAAGCCCTAAGTGTATTTGAAGCCTTAAATTCCTGAAAATATCCTACTGTCGTGTTTAAAAAAACAGCTCCAAAAATAACTAAAGAGTCTGTATATTCTCTCAAAACTAAAGTAATAATTCCAGCTACAGCTAGAATATAAATAAGAGGACTTTTTAATTGAAAAAGAAATATTTTTATTCTCGATACTGGCTTTTCTTCTGGAAGTTTATTGTAACCAAATCTTTGCCTAATCTCAACTTCTTTTCCATCTAGTCCTTTTTCTATATTTGTTTTAAGAACCTCTGCTACCCTATCAACGTCCAAAGCATACCAGTGATAATTTTTTGTTGTCATGTTTTCTTAGTATAACAAAAAAAAGAATAAGGTTATAGTAATGTTTTCACTATTTTTAAAAACCTACTCTTTAACTAAAACAACTTCCAAATAGCTTCCGGGTTTCATCTTTGATAAAAGATTGGTTTTCTCTAAAAAAAAGTTGGTCAATAAGAAAATAGCTGAAGAAAAACGATTGAATCTTATCCTATTGTGCCTATGAAAAAAATTACCTTTTTTAATACATAAAAAATCACTTAGCCTTACATCAATATTATTATCTGTTTTAATTGATTCTATTTTAAAACCGTACTTCTTAGCAAATGCTTTAAAAGACTTAAAGTTAAACATATTGATATGAGCTATAGATTGTACATGAATATGTTTTTGTTTTAAAATTCTCATACTCAAAGAATCCATAAAAGGACAGCCAATAAACACTTTTCCATCTTTATTTAATAATTTATGTACTTTTTTAAATAGGTCGAAAGAAGCCAAGTGCTCTATGACTTGATGTAAAATAATACAATCATAACTACTGTCTTCCAAGGCTTCTATGTTTTTGGTTATTTTAACTCCAAACAAGTCTCTGCCAATTTTTGATATATACTCATTTAATTCTATGCCTTCGACAGAACCAAAGTAATCTTTGAAGTGATATAATGTTCTGCCAAATCCACACCCTATATCTAAAAGATTACCTCTGTTTTTTACTGATTTAAGAATCCTTTTTTCTTGTGGATCTAGTTCTTTAGTCTTTTGAATATTAGTATTTCTCCAACCCTCTTCATATTTCTTATTGTTTTCGTAAAAAGTATCTGTGTCTGGTAAAATATTTTTAATGTAAGTGAGTCCACACTTCTTGCATTTTACAAAAACATACTTAGCTTTCGGCAAAGCAATGTCTTGATTATCTATACCACAAATAGGACAGTTCCTTTTTATCCCATGGTATTTTAGTTCTTTTCTTGCGAAGGTATCAAGATCATTAAAATAATTTATTGTTTTTTCTCTTGTATTAGACATGGTTTAACTATTAGATTTTCGCAATTAGAACACAAAGGGTCTAATGTGAAAAATCCCACCTCTTAATTAGGTTCGTAAAATATATTAACAGCACAACTAATTCATAAAAGAGTTATAACTCCCCTTTTATTTCTTTCTCTAATCTATTAAGAAATTCAATAGAAAATTGCATCCTTTCTTTCGCAATCTTTTTAGCTTTTTTTGTATATAAAAGATCAATAATATATTTATCTTTAGTTTCCCAATTGATTTGTGGGCTATGCTTTGTTTTGTCTTGTATTCTACCCTTTATACTTCCCCCTAAATTTTCTTTAGCATATTCTTCAATGTTATCAACTTTTTTATAAATATTGGCCTTATTTTTACCCACCCAAGCAAACGCTCTTGCAATCCCAATAGCTCCTAAGGTTTCCAATTTATCTGCATCAAAAATAATCTCAGCTTCTTTTGTTTTCGGCTCTCTATTGTTTCTATATCTATGAGATAAAATACAGTCTTGAATATGCTTTATTTTCTCTTCCTTGTAACCTAATTCTTTTAGAATAGGTTCAGCCATTTTAGCTGATTCAACGGCATGGTCTGTGTTCCCTGAAGAATCATTCATTTCTCTTTCCCCTCCTATATCATGTAAAATTGCTGCAGCTTCAATAACTTCTAAGTCAACGTTCTCTGATTTAGCTATTCTTACAGCTAAATTATAGACTCTCATGACGTGATCAAAATTATGAGCAGGACATTGAGAAAGCTCTTTCTTTACAATTTCTTTTATTACCTCTATTTTATTTTGCATAATATAATAATATCATATTCCTATTTTAAAATTTTAATAATATTTTGTCCACTGTATTGACACCCTTTTTAAAAAATAAAAAGGTATATTACTTAATTAATATCCCCTAATTTAGTTTATATAAAAATAAATGAGATAGCTCCCTTTGCCCTCTAATCCCATGAACATAGCAATCACCTACTACGACCTCTTGTTTAAGATTGTTTTCTTTAATTAAACTCTCAGTCAAATTCATATCAGATCCTTTCGATCCAAAAGCGAGATACAACGATCCTTTTTCTGCTGTGATAAAAGAAAACTACCCTTGCCCGAAGGCAGGGGTAGTGCTCATAGTAGTTACAATACAGCAAGATAATTATGGTTTGTCAACAATGATCTGTGGAAAAATTATATGTAGACTACTGTATTGAGATTTTGAACCCCTTTACGAGAGAGATTCAACGTTGGAGTAGTGTTATTCCGCAGCTAATTTAGCATTAAACCCATAAAATATTATATAAAAAATAAACAAATAGCACCAGTTAATTTTTCTACCGGTGCTACTCGACAAATCTATGTTTTAGAACCGTAAAAGTGGAAAGAGCGCACAAACGTCTTTAAGCTTTTTACTGCAGAACTAATCCCAGTAATCGCTACCTCTTCTTCTATAAGGCTACGCCATTCTCCTTTGTCTTGTATTCTTATAAAAATTTGAGCAACTTGACTGCCGAGACGAATCCTAGGATTAAGCTCTTTTATTTTTAACACATGCCGGAAACAGACTATTTCACATTGTGGAAGTTTCTTAAAGATATGCCTTGCTGCATTCTTAACCGCCATTGTTATATTTTTTTGAGGGATTAAACATCTCTCTTGATCTAGAGCGATGACATAAAACTCTCCAGTTTTCCTTAAAAACAACTCAATCATTTTATTATACCTCCTTTCCAATATAGATTTCAATCACATAACAATGCTATCATAAAATTAAAAAAAATCAACTGAATGAAACCAACCTTAACAGGTTAAGTGTTCAAACTCCTATAAAAGATTAATCTAAAAACCCTTATTTTACAAGGGAAAAAATCACGCAGTGCTTACTGAAAAAAGTTAGAACTCATTACGAACAAAATCCTGATGCAGATAGTTGATTGAAGCCTAGAGAGTTAGCACGCGCGGAGCCCGTGGTAACCCCAGAGCCCCTCTTACGCTCTAAGAAACTTGGTTGTGCAATCAGAGCTCAACTCCTGCACTCCAAACTCAAAGGAACAAAATTCCCTACAGAAAGCCAACGGCTTTCTTTTGGGCTCTTTTTTACCCCCCCCTTTTTTTCACTCACACTCCGCCTCTGGCAGGGTGAATTTTTCGGGCTTCGCCCGATTTTTTAAGTTATCCACAGAAGATTACTTGATTTTATATTATTTATGTATATAATACATTTAAAGCGTGTCCCAGGTGTGGGTGCCCGCTTTTTTGTTTATTTAAAAAATCTTCACCAACAAAGACTTGTTTATAATCTTGATTAAATCTCTGTTCCTTTTTGTAAAATGATCCTTAATAGCTCCACTAACTAAATCTGACATTTGCATTGCATTAACATACTCCGAATTTACATGGTTAATATGTTTAATTCTTTGTATTGTTTTTGTATTTACTCTTTTTTTTAAATAATTATCACAATTTTCAAAATTTCCATCTAACAGCCTTCTGTCTGCCCTATCAATCACAACCTCTGCATTAAGAAATTCAGACTTTCTTGTTGCCAAATTAACTAACTTAACCAAGTTATACTCATCAAAAACATTGTGATTTTTCTTAACCGACGCCGCAACCT
>CAYVCP010000030.1:0-6545 GCA_964450565.1 uncultured Candidatus Saccharibacteria bacterium
TAAAGATAAATCAGTTTTTCCTTTAAGTAATAAGTTCGTAGCGTGCAATGTTGCTGCGGGACTAGGATTCGAACCTAGATTAGACGGATCAAAACCGCCGGTCCTACCATTAGACGATCCCGCAATGATAAACACATTTTACTGATTTTTTTGGCAAACGTCAACTACAGCAAGCTCTAAAGGAAGCTGGATAATTGAAGTAAACCTCATTTTTTCTTCTGCCTGCATAAACCTTTCTATTGCTCTTTTAATTTCAGAACCAGAAAATCTTAAAGCCAAATCTTGTATAATTTGTTTCTCTTCTGGTGTTAAAGAAGGAAGCAAATAGTTTTCTGCTTCTTTATCTATTTTTAATATTAAAATCTTTCTTAAATATTCTAATAAAGACATGGAAAACTCCTTTAAATCAATTCCTTGGAAAATTAGGTTATTCAAGAAATCAATCCCCTTTTTCGTATCTTTTTCTGCAAGAAATGTTATAAAAGTAAATAAAGAAGAAATATCTGCTGTTCCTAAAAGCATTCTTACGGTTTCTTTTTCAATTACCTTGTTTGAAGAAAAAGAAATAGCTTCATCTAATAAGGTTTCAGCATCTCTTTGAGCTCCTGATGCTTTTTGAGCTATTAAATTTAAGGCTTCTTCTTCATATTTTATCTTTTCTTTTTCTAAAATACCTTTTAATCTTTTCACTATTTCTTCTTGTTTGAGTTTTCTAAAATTAAACCCTTGGCATCTTGATTGAATAGTTGGAATCATTTTATGAATTTCCGTTGTAGCTAAAATAAAGATAGCATGAGAAGGTGGCTCTTCTAATGTTTTTAATAAAGCATTTGACGCTTCTTTGGTTAATTGATGGGCTTCATCAATAATAAATATTTTGTACTTTGATTTTGAAGGTCTGAATTTAATTCCTTCTTTTAAATCTCTAATTTCATCAATCCCTCTATTGGAAGCTGCATCTATTTCAATCAAATCAATAGCTCTATTTTCTTTTATTTCAAGACACGAATCACAAGAACAACATGGTTCAAAATCCTCTTTCTTTCTTTTCTCACAATTTAAAGACTTAGCTAATAATCTTGCAATAGTAGTTTTCCCACAGCCATGAGGCCCTGAAAATAAATAGCCATGAGATACAATCCCCTGTTTCAAAGCATTGGTTAAGGTAATCACAACATGCTCTTGTCCCACAACTTCTTTAAACTGTTGAGGCCTATATTTTCTATATAAAACTAAATTAGCCATTTTTTTAATAAATAAAAGATGAAAACAATACCTGAAATAAGTAATAAGCTTTCAAAACCCAAATATTGTTCTATATTAATTCCTAAAAAAGTTAACAAAGAAACAATTATGCCTGCTATTAAAACACCTATAGATATAAAAAGGAAAGCTTTCTTCTTTGGTATTTTATATAAAAAAGCAACAATTGATCCTGTCCATGCCCCTGTTACAGGTAAAGGAATGGCTACAAACAACAACAAGGCTAAATAACCAAATCTTTTCATTTTTTCTTTCGTTCTATTCCTGGTTTTTTCAAAAAGCCATAAAAATAATTTGTCTATTTTCTGGTTTTTTCTTAGTATTTTAGAGACAGGATCTAAAAACAAAAGCAAGAAAATAACTGGAACTAAATTTCCTAAAACAGAAATACAAAAAACTATTTTCCAATCAATATGATAAAGAGTTATTCCAATAGGAATTGAAGCCCTTAATTCTGTTATTGGAAGAAAAGCTAAGAAAAATGTTTGTAATAATCCTTGCATGCTTTTTTTATACTATCAAAGATCAAAACAAATCTCAACTTATCTTGAAACCATCTATTATTAAAGCTATAATTCTTCAATGGAAGAAATCAAATTATATAATACTTTAAATAGAAAGAAACAAGTCTTTAAGCCAAAAAGAAAAGAAGTAGGCCTTTATACTTGTGGTCCTACGGTCTATCACTATGCTCACATAGGAAATTTAAGATCTTATCTTTTTAGTGATACCTTGAAAAGAGTATTAAATTATAATAATTATAATGTAAAGCATGTAATGAATATCACTGATGTAGGACACTTAACATCAGACGCTGATACCGGAGAAGATAAATTAGAGAAAGGAGCAAAAAGAGAAAAGAAAACTGTCTGGTCTATAGCTGAATTTTATACAAAACATTTTAAAAAAGATCTAAAAAATCTAAATATTAAAGCACCTTCTGTATGGATAAAAGCTACAGATACTATCAAAGAACAAATTGATTTAATAAAACAGCTTGAAAAAAAAGGATTTACCTACAATATTTCAGATGGTGTTTATTTTGACACTTCAAAACTTAAAAATTATGGCATTCTGTGGGGGAATAAAATAGAATTAAAAAAAGGCTGTAGGGTTAAAATGGGAGACAAAAAACATCCTACTGATTTTGCTTTGTGGAAAATTAGTAAAGAAAAGAGGCAAATGGAATGGGATTCTCCATGGGGAAAGGGTTTCCCAGGATGGCACACGGAATGTGTTGTAATGTCAATTCAAAAACTAGGTGTTCCTTTTGATATTCATTGTGGGGGCATTGATCATATTCAAGTTCATCATACTAATGAAATAGCACAAAGCCAGGCTCTTTTTAAGAATAACTTAGCTAATTTTTGGATGCATAATGATTTCGTTATTCAAAAAAAGAGTAAAATGTCAAAGTCAAAAGGTAACATAATTACCCTAGATAGCTTGATAAAAAAAGGGTTCAGTCCCCTATCTTTTAGATACTTTTGTTTAACAGCTCATTATAGGTCAAAATTATCTTTTTCTGAGAAGAATTTAATTTCAGCACAGAATAGCTTTAATAATCTTAAAAAAGAAACTTTAAAATTAAAAAATAGTAACGGTAAAGATAATAGAAAAAAACAAAGAGATTATAGAATTAAATTTATTCAAATAATTAATAATGATCTTGATACCCCAAAATCATTAGCTTTAGTTTGGGATCTTCTCAAAGATAAAACCTTGTCAAATCAAAACAAATACAATCTTATTATAGAATTTGATAAGGTCTTTGGTCTTAATCTAAAAAATTTAAAGAAAGATATAATACCAGAGAAAATAAAAAAATTAGTAGCTAAAAGAAATAAAATGAGAAAAGATAAAAATTTTAAAGAAGCAGATTGTTTAAGAAAAGAAATTGAAACATTAGGCTATAATATAGAAGACAAAGAAGAAGGTTCTAAAATAAGTAAATTGACAAATATTGTTAGCTAAACATATAATGGCACATATGAATGATAAAGCTCCACCACAAAACATAGAGGCAGAAAAAAGTTTACTTGGTTGTTTAATGATAGACCCAGATGCAATCCTAAAAGTAATAGACTTTTTATTACCGAGAGATTTCTACAAAGATCAACATAAGAGAATTTATTCTGTTATGTTTGAAATTTTTGATAGAAAAGATCCTATAGACGTATTGTCTGTTTCTTCTAAATTAAAAGAAAAAGGACAACTTGAAGATATCGGGGGAAGAAGTTACTTAGCTTCCTTGGTTAACGCTGTCCCGACAGCAAGTCATGTTAATAATTACGCTAAAATAGTCCAACAAAAAAGGGTTTTAAGAGAATTAATCTCAGCAGGACACGAAATTGGGGAGTTAGCTTTTCAAGAAGACAAAGACGTTGATGAACTATTAGATGATGCAGAAAAAAGAATTTTCAATATTGCTCAAGGTTCTTTGACTCAAGGATTTTCTATTGTAAAAGACTCCTTAGAAGAAACTTGGCAAAGAATAGATGAATTATCAAAACAAAAAGGAGGATTAAGAGGAATACCTACTGGATTTAAAGCTTTAGATAATATTTTGGCTGGTTTTCAAAAATCTGACCTTATTATTTTAGCTGCCAGACCTAGTTTAGGAAAAAGCGCTTTAGCAACCAATATTGCTCACAATATTGCCTCAAAATATAAAATACCTACTGCCATTTTTAGCTTAGAAATGTCTAAAGATCAAATTATAGACAGATTGATTGCAACAGAAGCTGACGTTGATTTATGGAAGCTAAGAACAGGTAAATTATCTGACGAAGGCTCTAATAATGATTTTGAAAGAATTCAGAAAGCAATGGCTGTTTTATCTGAAGCCCCTATCTATATTGACGATATTTCAGCAAAAAACATTTTACAAATGAGGGCAATGACAAGAAGACTTTATGCTAATAAAGGGTTGGGTCTTGTGATTGTAGATTATTTACAGTTAATGGAACATAGAAACCCTAATCTAAGTTTAATCCAACAAGTAACAGAAAACTCAAGACACTTAAAGGGATTAGCTAAAGAATTTAATATACCTGTTCTTGTTTTGAGTCAATTATCTAGGGCTGTAGAACAAAGAACTCCTCAGATACCAAGACTTTCTGATCTAAGAGAAAGTGGTGGTATAGAACAAGATGCTGACATTGTTATGTTTATACATAGAGAAGATAGATATAAGGAAAATTCAGAGAGACAAGGAGTAGCAGATATTATGATAGCAAAACACAGAAATGGTCCTGTAGGAAAAATTGAACTTTATTTTGACGAAACAAGAGTAACCTTTAGAGATATAGATAAAAGATATTGATATGTATTCTGATAGTGTGGAAAAACTAATTAAATTATTTTCTAAATTCCCTACCATAGGACCCAAAACAGCTTCGAGGTTTGTTTTTTATTTAACAAGAGAAAAAAAAGAAGAAGTAGAACAATTAATTACTTCTATTAAAGAGTTGAAAGAAAAAACAAGGTATTGTTTAAAATGTAACAGAATCTTTGAATCAGAAAATGATTTATGTGATATTTGTTCTAACAAAGGAAGGCAACAAGATGTTCTGTGTGTTATTGAAAAAGAGGTAGATTTAGAATCTATTGAAAAAACAAAAACTTACAAGGGGCTTTATTATATTTTTGATAATTCAGATAATTTAATCAAAAGGATTAAAGAAAATAACTTGAAAGAAATTATTTTAGCTTTAAATCCAACAACGGAAGGTATTAGAACGAGCCTGTTAATCAAAAGAAAAATAGAGCCATATAAAATAAAACAAAGCCAATTAGGGCTCGGCCTTCCTGTGGGCGGAGAATTAGAATATGCTGATGAAGAAACTTTAAGTTCTGCCTTTAAGAACCGATCTTAGTAATTTCAACTAATGTATATGGTTGTCTGTGTCCCTTTTTAACCTTATATCTTTTTTTAGGTTTATACTTAAAAATAATTACTTTTTTATATTTATCTTGTTTTAGAATCTTTCCCTGTACCTTAGCTCCAGTTACTGTTGGAGTACCAATTTTATCTCCCATTAATAAAACATCTGAAAAGGTAATTTCACTTCCCTCTTCTTGATCTATTTTCTCTATTTTTATCTGGTCTCCCTTAGAAACCAAATATTGTTTTCCTCCAGTTTTTATTACAGCTTTCATGGTTTTTCTATTTGTTTTATTTCTATTTCAGAATCGCTTTTTGTGATTTTTAATATATCTTTATTTATTTTACCAAATTCTTTATAAGTAGAATTATAGGAATTACAGACAGTTGATAGATGATTGCCTAACTTCTGCATATACTGATCATAACTTAATAAATGTCTTTCTAGTTTTTCTATATTCTTTTTTATTTCCATTGCCTGTTTTTCTATTTGGAAAGATTTTAATCCCTTTATAATAGTTTGCAACTGGACATAAAAGGTTGTTGGTGAAACTATTTGAACATGCTTTTCGTGACCATATTCTAATAAGTCTCTCGTATTTGCTTTAATTGCCCCAACATCATTAACCAATAAATCATAGTAAATAGTTTCTGAAGGAATAAACATTATTGCAAAATCTAATGTTCCTTCGTCAGGTCTTACATACTTTGCTGTCTCATCAATCCTGTTTTTTAAATCTTGTTTAAAAAGTTTTTCTAATTCAATTCTTTTTTGTAGATCTTGTTCTTTTACAATACGATTATAATTTTCTAAAGAAAACTTAGAATCAACAGGAATCATTTTGTCATTGCCTAAAAATATTACAGCATCAACTATGTCTCCATCCTGAAACTTATACTGCATTTGATACTGTTTAGGATTAAAGACATTTTTCAAGGCTTCTTCTAAATAATATTCTCCTAAAATTCCTCTTTGTTTAGGATTTTTTAGAATATTTTCTAAAGATTGAAGCTGTCCTGCAAAACCTATGACTTGTTTATTGGTTGCAGATAAAGAAGCTAATTGTTCTGTTACATCTTTCACAATCTTTGTGCTTTCTGAAAATTGGTTTTGTAAAACCTTATTAGATTCTGATAACTTTGTGTCCAAGGATTGGTTAATAGACTGAATTTGTTGTTGTAACATCAATAGTGAATCATTCGGTTTTTTCCTCAAAACTAAAAAAACTATTAAAATCATTAATAATAAAAGAACTATAAAAAAAACAATCTCTAACATTGATTATACTATAAGGTAAAAAATTAAAATAATCAAGACTAAAACTTCAACCTCTTTAAGAAGCCAAAGCTTTCTTCAAAGTTATTAATAATTACATCTACCACATTTTGTTTTGGT
>CAYVCP010000031.1:0-6098 GCA_964450565.1 uncultured Candidatus Saccharibacteria bacterium
CTTGATTGAGAATCAAGTGTCCTAACCACTAGACGATAGGGCCAATTATGTTATTTTACCTAAAAAACTATATTTTTCAATGATAAATGATATAAGGGGAAAACAAGCTTTTGCTTTCCCCCTTTTTTATCAAGTCCATAAGACTTGATAACAATAGCCATCAGATTCCTCCTGGCTCTTGTTAACAATTTTAAACCCAAGAGGCATCAGATTGCCATTTTGAATCCACTCGCCGTTCACTCTTATGTCATCGATATGTATAGTGAGTGGATTCTTTTTATTTCTCCAGGAATGACGGTGTCCTCTAATGCCAGTAACTTCAAGGCTTTGACCATCATCCTTTTTTAACTTAGTGGTACCCAATATCTTTATGCGCCGAACTCCATGTCTTGTGTTTTCATATACACAGCTTTCTTGAAGTTTGCCACCATGCATAACCCAAACCATAGAGATCATCACTTCGTCGATGCTCATCTCTCTTAACTTCATCGTGTCTTTCCTCCTTTTTTTTAAATAACAAATAGACTACAATAAACAAAAAAGCCCTCCGATAGGAGGCTTCCTTAAGAACTATTATGTAATTTTACCTAATCCTTATGAAACAAAACCTCCTATCTTTTAAGTTTAATAAAAGAATACTGAGTAAGAGCCCTTTTAAAATAAAGATATTTTGTTTTATTTCAGTTATTTTCATAACCTTTTATTAATATAACAATAAGGAGAAATAAGTCAAATTGTTTTCCACAATAATAAAAAATAAGGGAACAACTTTTGTCGTTCCCTTGTTGCCTTCTGGGGCTATCTTGCTTTTGCCAAACTCTCCTTCCTATTGCCGCCACATGAACATCCGGCCTCACTGTGTCTATGTCGCCTATAACAACGAACGCAGATCCAATCTTTTTCTCGTGTTTTATTCTTTTTCATCCTTCTCTTCCCCTCGTAAATACTGCATTGCGTCTTGAGCACCCTTACCTTGGTGCACAATAGCACAAGCCGCCTTCACTAATCTGTCCGGATGTTCATGTTGGAAGGCATTTCTGCCAATAGAGAGTCCTGCAGCACCTGCCTGCATGGCCCCCTCAATCATCTTAAGTATCTCAAGATCGCTCAATTTTGATCCGCCTGCTATGACAACAGGAACCGGACATCCATCAACGACTTCTCTAAATGAATCGGGGTCGCCAGTATAAGCTGTTTTAACAATGTCTGCTCCCAGTTCTGCTCCTACCCTGGCAGCTACCTTGACCACCCTAACGTCCGTTTCATCCTCAATCTTGGGACCTCGAGCATACGTCATGGCCAGAAGAGGCATACCCCATTCATTACAATCTTCAGCTATCTCACCCAAAACCTTAAGCATAGTATCCTCATGTTCAGAGCCAATATTAATGTGAACAGAAACGCCATCTGCCCCCATTTTAATGGCTCTTTCCACAGAGCAAACCAAAACTTTGTTATTAGGATCGGGACCCAAGCACGTACTACCAGAAAGGTGTATTATAAGTCCTAGATCCTTTCCAAGTCCTCTATGGCCATGAGGGACCATTCCTTTGTGCATTAATACTGCATTAGCTCCACCAATAGCCACAAGGTTAACAGTACGAGGCAAATCAATCAAGCCATTAATGGGTCCGACCGTAACGCCGTGATCCATAGGGACTATAACCGTCTTATGGGTTTCTCGATCTATAATCCTTTCTATCCTTATCTGCTTTCCAAACATACATTCTCCTTTAGACTAATTGTGTCAACGCCAATAATCAACAAGAGTGGAAGATAATTAATTTCCCTCTTGGCTATCAACAAAATTTCATCACGAGAATTAATGAAAACAACCTTGCAGTCGCAAGCAAGGCGAGCCTGATTACCTACATGATTGTAGGAATCAAAACAAGCACCAGATAACATTTTTACAATATAGGTGTAGTTTGAAAAAAAATCTTCTAAAGATTTCTCTTCAAACCCTTGAACTACCTTATTGCTTATAAAAGAAGCCTGCCTAACGCTTTTTTGTTTTTCATGAAAAACAAAGATAGTATCGTCTTCTTCTTTTAAAATTTGCCAACCCGACGTCACAATATGGCTTTTTAATTGACATAAATCACGAAAGGCCACACCTTTTTTCACGAAAACCTTCCAACACTGCATTTCCTCCTCCTTTTTAAGGTTCTAAAAACAAAAACCAGCCCCGAAAGAAGCTGGTTTCAATTTTTTATGAGATTCTTACTTTAGAAAACTCAAACCAACTTCCTTCGTTGTAGAAGAAATAAACCAGAAATAAAAGGTTTGTGTGGTTTGACTTTTCATAATTAATAAAAGATAGCAAAATGAAAGGCTCTTGTCAATAGTAACTGTGGAAAACTAAATCTCTGTTGGGGGTATCTGCCATAAATCAATAATAAACTTAGCCAATTCCTTGAATATTGGGGTAGCAGAATAACTAGAAGCTATCACGCCCTTTGGATTATCTAATCTGACAAATATCAATGCTTTTGGATTTAAAGCAGGGAAATAACCTATAAAACTTTGAATTGTTTCATATTCTGAATATCCTCCCTTATTGGCAACTTGAGCTGTTCCTGTTTTCCCTGTTATGTAATAACCTGGTATTTGAGCTCTCCTACCTGCCCCATTTCTCACAACACTGACCAACATAGCTGTTAACTTCGCTGACACTGTTTCGGAAATAACTCTTCTAATTTCTTTTGGCTTTATAATTGTTTCCTTTGAACCCTCAATTACTTTTTCTATAATATGAGGCTCCATTAATAATCCCCCATTAGCTAAAGCAGAAAAAGCTTTTACTAATTGAATAGGAGTGATCTCTATGCCTTGTCCAAAAGAAGCTGTAGCAACATCTCTCTCATATGCCCTTTTTAAACTTTCGTTCCTTGAATAAATTTCTCCCTGTAATTCTATACCTGTTTTTTCAAAAAAACCAAAATCATCTAAATATTCTAAAAATGTTTCTTTGCCTAGTTTTTGCTCAACGAAAACAGCTCCTGTATTAATTGATTCTTCTAAAACATCTGTCATTGTCTGTTTTCCCCAAATTCTTTTTTCAAAATTATAAATGAAAGGACCCCCTAAATCGATACTTCCCTCATCAATATACTCTGTTTCAGGATCAATTAAACCTTCTTCTAAACCAGCTGCCATTACAAAAGGTTTTAAAACACTACCGGGCTCAAATAATTTCTGTAAAGAAGAATTTAAAAACACTCCCAGAGATTTCTCTTTAAAGAATTCATTCAAATTAAAACTAGGAGAATTAACTAAAGCTAAAACCTTGCCTGTTTTTGGATCCATAACTATGATTTGCCCAGAATCCATATCCCAATCCTGTTTAGCTTTTTTTAATAGCTTTTCTGCAAAATATTGGATATTCTCATTTAAAGTTAGATAGATATCAGTTCCTTTCTTAATTTCTTCTTCTTTAAAAATAGAAGTGAAAAAACCAAAAGGAGAGTTGCCCACAGAAGAAAAACTCTTCTCACCCTCTAGTTCTTCATTAAAAAAGGCCTCTATTCCGTATTGTCCCTTACCCTCTTCATTGGTAAATCCAACTACATGGCAAGCAACATCATTTTGAGGATAGAATCTAGTTAAAATATTATCAATAGTAACACCTTTTGTTTCTTGCAAAAGTTCTGCTTGGTCTTCTGTTATTTCTCTTTTAAAAACTTTTCCTTTAGTTATATCATCGCTTAATTCTTCTGTAAAAATAGCAAAGATTTTTTCAATATCTGTAATTTTTTGTGGTGTGATATAAGCGACAATTTTTTTCTGTGTTTTAGCTAATATATTGCCATTACTAAAGAATACCCCCCCTCTCTCTCCATCAACTTCAGAAAAAGAAATTTGTTGTCCTAGTGCTAAAGCTTCATAGTACTCTCCCTTTTTTATCTGTAAATAAAAAAGTTTGGTTATAATCAGTAATGAAAAAACCAAAAATAAAGAAAATATTACAACCAGTTTCCATTTTTGCATGATTTTACTTTCCTTGCACCAAAATATCGCTTTGAAGAGGAATATAAGTAATGTCGTTAACTACAATAAAATTCAACTCTTTTATTTCTTCTTCAGCTTTTGATAAAGAAGTAAGGTTAGTTGTTTTATTATAGTGTGAAACTGTTACTTTGGAAAGTTCTTCTATCTCTCCCCTACAATGCTCTGTTAGATATCCTTGCTCTACTAATGAACCTATTTGAAAAAGATAAAAAACAAATAGAAACAAACTAAAACATAATATTGAGCTTAGGACTATTTTTTCTTTTTTCATCATATTTTTATACATGCTCTTAATTTTGCAGACCTTGACCTTGGGTTATTCTTAATCTCTTCTTCTTTAGCTATAACCGGTCTTTTAGTTAATACTCTCAAATCATCCCTGTCTTTAAAAAAATCTTTAACTATTCTGTCTTCTAAAGAATGAAAAGAGATAACAACAATCCTTCCCCCTTGATCAATCACATCAACTGATTCAAGTAATCCCCTTTTTAATACATTCAATTCATCGTTGACTTTAATCCTTAACCCTTGGAATGTTCTGGTGGCAGGATGAATTTTCCCTCTTTTATGCACGACACTTTCAATAACATTCCTTAATTGAAATGTTGTCTTAATCTTTTCTTTTTTTCTTTGTTCTATGATCTTTTTCACTATTTTCCTTGAAAATCTCTCTTCCCCATATTCTCTCAACACTTCTTCTATGTCTTCTGCTTTCCAATAATTTACAATTTCATAAGCTGTTAAATGATTTTCTTTTGAAAACCTCATATCTAGAAATTCATCTCTTTGAAAAGAAAACCCACAAAGAGACTTTTCTATATGCCAAGAAGAAAATCCGAGGTCAAACAATACGCCATTTACTGGACTAAAATCTCTTTGTTTAACAATTTTTCTTAAATTAGAATAAGAACTATTTACAACCTCTAGTCTTTCTATCCCCTCTCTTTTGATTTTTTCAGAAAGTTCTTTTGATATTTCAATACCCAGAACTTTTCCCCTTGTTTCTTTTAGTATTTCTTTTGTGTGCCCTGCAAAACCCAAAGTAGCATCAATAAAATTCTCTTTACCCTTTGGGTTTAAATATTCAATTACTTCTTTTTTTAAAACTGGAACATGCATATTATATTCCCATTTCCCTTAATCTTTCTGCGATATCTCCTGCCTCACTTTCTGTTTTTGTTTTATACTTCTCCCAAACAATTTCGTCCCATATTTCAATTCTGTTATATAATCCAGCAATCACTGCTTTTTTATTTAAAGATGCATACTTCTTTAAATAGTCAGGAACCAATATTCTACCCAATCTATCTAAACTTACTTCCATGGCTCCAGCTAACATAATCCTTGAAAATCCTCTAGCATCACTTTGAGATAAGGGAAGTTGAGATAATTTCTTAGCTAACTTCTCCCATTCTTTTTGCGAGAATAAGAATAAACAACTATCTAACCCTCTTGTAATAACTGCTTTCTTTCCTAAAAGAGCCCTGAACTTACTAGGGACTGCTAATCTCTTTTTTTCGTCTATTGTGTATTTGTATTCTCCTAAAA
The DNA here is from genome assembly GCA_964450565.1 of uncultured Candidatus Saccharibacteria bacterium. GTDB lineage: Bacteria > Patescibacteriota > Minisyncoccia > Minisyncoccales > CG1-02-41-26 > CAYVCP01. The sequence goes on from CAYVCP010000031.1 coordinate 5,560, forward strand.
ACATTTATTAACAGTTTTGATTAGTTATCCCACCTTTATCCACAATTATCCACGCACTTCCATTATTACCCTATTTTTAACCCTAGTCAACCACCCTACTACGTGTTGAAAAAACCTTGATAATACAAGGTTTCTCATAAGCAACAGTATTTTTATCCACAGTTTATACACAAAGGATTGAAATTAATTGAAATAGGTGGTATAAAAACTATTCTTTAAAAAACAATAAGAAATAAGGAGAATACTAATGTTTTATTTTACCATAGAGAGTCCTGTATTTGTTAAAAATACAAGAGGAGAGAGGGTATGTCTTCCGCAAGGACGACACCCATTACAAAGAATAACGGTCCACTTCTTTAAATTATGTGGACAAGAAATACCAAATATTGAAATTACAGGGAAAGGAGAAATAAAACAGGGATAAAAACAAAAAACACCGCCCCCCAACAATGAGGAGCGGTGTTCTTTCTTTTCTTATCCCCTTTTTCTTACTACTTTCTTTAACTTTTTATTAGTTCTATAATCATCAACTTTGTTCT
>CAYVCP010000032.1:0-5622 GCA_964450565.1 uncultured Candidatus Saccharibacteria bacterium
AAAAGAATAATATTTCCATGAGAAAGATTGCTTTAGAAAAGTTAAGAGATTTTTTACAATGAGATGCATATTCGTTCAATAAAAGTTAAAAATATTAATTTTTAATAAAGCAAGAGAAAAGATTATATAATCACTTTTTACGAAAACAGTATAATTTCAATTGATTATTTTTTAAAAAACAATATAATTTAAAAAAGGTTTAAATAATAAAAAATATGCAAAAAAAGATTATTTCTTTATTATGTGGTGTTGCTTTTTTGGCTTTAATTCCTTTGTTAAATGTTTCAGCCGAAGCAACAACTACTAGTGCTACGATTCAGGCTTTGCTTGATCAAATAAAGGTATTACAAACTCAAATAGAGAGTTTACAGAGCCAAGTTTTGACCTTGAATCAAGCTAAACAAGAAATTAAAGGCGAAGTACAAGAAGTATTAAGTTTAGTGAGAAGCTTACATAGGGGTATGACAGGAGACGACGTTAAAGTTTTACAAGAGATGCTTAGTACAGATCCTGAAATATATCCAGAGGGTTTGACAACTGGCTATTTTGGAAGACTTACAGAAAAAGCAGTTAGGAAATTTCAGCAAAAAGTAGGTATTGATATTGTTGGTGTAGTGGGTCCAAAAACGAAAGCAAAACTGAACGAGATTCTAGAAGAAGGAGCTGGTAATTCCGGTAAGGTTCCTCCGGGACTTTTAATAGCTCCTGGTATTAGGAAGAAATTAGGTTATTCAGAAGTATTTGGAGAAGAAAAAATTCCTTATGGCATTGCAAAGAAACTAAATGAGGAAGAAGAGGAGGAAAAGGAAGAAGACACTACTAAACCTATTATTTCAAACATTTATGCTACGAGCACAAAAGCAACTTCAAGTATAATTATTTGGACAACAAACGAAGAGTCATCAAGTAAGGTTTATTACGGAACATCTTCTCCTTTAGATATCACAACAAGCAGTGTGATGTTTGTGGAATCATCTGATTTATTATTGGGTCACGAGATGGCTATGTCTAATTTAACAGCTAGTACTACTTATTATTATATAGTTTTTTCTGTCGATAATTCTGACAACGAAGCTACAAGTAGTGAAGAGTATTTTGTAACTCTTTCTGAATAAGATCTAATCTAAAAACACGAAGCAACTCTTTGTGTTTTTAGTTGCACAAAGAAGAACATTTTTGTTAAAATAATCAATATGAAAAAACCAGAACTAATGGCTCCAATAAGAGACTGGATTTCTTTGGAAGCATGCAAAGACTATGCTGATGCAGTTTATTTTGGTTGCTCTTCTTTAAGCATGAGAGCAAGAGCTAATAATATTAAATTAAGTGAGCTAGAGAAGTTTGTAGAGAGATGCCACAAGTATAAGTTAAAAGCTTACCTTACAGTTAATTCTGTGTTGTATAATAAGGATTTAAATAAAGCAGAAAAGATTATTAAAAAGGCCAAAGATTCAAACGTTGATGCTGTGATAGTTTGGGATATGTCAGCTATTATGTTAGCTAAAAAGTACAAGATACCCTTTTTTATATCAACCCAAGCAAATGTTTCTAACTATAAGACAGTACAATTTTATAAATCTCTTGGAGCAAAGAGAGTAGTTTTAGCTAGAGAAATGACCTTAAAACAAATTAAAGAAACAAAAAAGAAAACTAATATAGAAATTGAAACTTTTGTGCATGGTGCTATGTGTGTTTCTATTTCCGGAAGATGTATTTTATCGGCTTATCTTTATGGAAAATCAGCTAATTGTGGGGCTTGTGCTCAGCCATGTAGAAAGCTATGGACTTTAAGTGATGAAGAGGGGAATAAAATTGTTAGCGAAGGGAAATATTTTATGAATCCAAAAGATATATGTATGATAGAGTATATTCCTGCATTGATAAAAGCAGGAATTGATTCCTTTAAAATAGAAGGGAGGAAAAGAGATCCTAGGTACATTAAAACAGTAACGAAATGCTACAGGGAAGCTATAGATGGTTTTTATGAAGGTAGTTTTTCAGTAGAAAAAATTAAGTTCTGGAAAAAACAATTAACTAAAGTTTATAACAGGGGGTTTTCTACGGGTTTTTATTTTGGGACACCCTCAAGGGAAGGTATTAGTTACGATAAGTCAGACAACTTGTCTCCTGTTAAAAGAACTTATATAGGAAGAGTTGTTCATTATTATCCTCAGGTAATGGTAGCTGTTGTTGAAATCAAATCGAGGGGTTTAAAGATAAAAGAGAGAATTAATATAGAAGGAAAAAATACCTTTATAGAACAAGTGATAGGGTCAATGGAACAAAACAATCATCAGGTTCAAGAAGCTAAAAAAGGAGAAAACATTGCTATTAAAACAAAGAGTAAAGTAAGAAGAAACGACGATATTTTTGTTATAGAGGGGCAATAAAAAAAATAGAGCACCTAAATAGGTGTTTTTATTTTGGGTGTGGAAAAAGAACTTGACAGCATGGTATTACTTTACTATATTAATGGTAATGAATATAAAAAAATATGTTTTCACTCAAATCTAAAATAACCCAAAAGGTCCTGACTCTCTTTTTCTTTAATGATAAACAAAAATTCTATGTTAATGAGATTGCTAAAAGAATAAAAGAGGATCCTTCAAATGTTCACAAGAAATTAAAAGAATTAAACAAAGAAGATATTCTTTCTGACGAGATGAAGGGGAGAGAGAGATATTTTTTTCTAAATAAAAGCAATCCTTTACTAAATGAGTATCGTAAAATTATTTTAAATGATATTGGCCTAGAGAGAAGACTAAAAAAAGAGATAGGGGGGATAAAGGGCGTAAAATCAATCTATATCTTTGGAACTTATGGTAGAAATATACCACCAAAAAAGGGAAATATTAATGTTTTGGTAGTAGGAGAGTTTGATTCAGTGAAGATTCAGGAAAAGTTAATGAAGATTCAAGATTTTATTGGAAGGGACATAGGATTAGGGGAGCTTACAGAGAGAGAATTTGCTAATAGAAAAAAAGAAAGAGATCCTCTTTTAAAAGATTTATTTGCTAATCGTTACGTGAAGGTGGTTTAATAAATAAAAAAGTATTGTATAAAAATTTCTCCATAAAAAAGAGGAGTTTTTATTTATTGAAAATTAGAAAAATGAAAAAAGTATAACTTAAATTAACATACGATTATTACATAAAATCTTTACAAAAAGTAATACAAAAACACGTATCGGTTTGTACCTCTATCTTTTTAAAAAAAGATAAATAAGAGTTTGCTTTGATATCGGTAAAAATCCTTGTTATTACTGAGTATTTACCTAAAAAGTTATCCACAAGCCACTATTGACTTAAGCTATCGGATAAACGATAATATATGAATGCAACTTGGGGGAAAAAAATACTCAGATAAAAAAAAGCAAATTCTACCAAAAGAAAACACTTTTGATTATATTTCTTTAAAAAAAGCATCTGACTATTCTAATTGTTATTCTCAAGATTATTTAAGTTTAAGGGCAAGGCAAGGAAAGTTAAAAGCAAAGAAGCTTGGAAGAAATTGGGTTACTACAAAAGAGTGGGTTGATGAATATATATCATCTGTAAACCAATATAATAACGATCAGAAAGAGAAATTTGAGAATTATGGTAAGAAAATACCAGATAATACAAGACAAGAAGTGTCACCAACTGGTAAATTTATCAACCAAATTAAGTCTAGGGTATTTCTTATACTGTCTTTAAGGATTAAAAGGGTAGCAATTATTTGTGCTACTGTTTTTATTTTTCTTTTTACCGGAATAGTATTAGGACATTCATATGGAAAACCAATTTTAAGTTTTTTAGAAAAAGAATTTACAGAAATAACCATTTCAACAGGAAAATTTGTTTATAAGACTCCTGACAGGGCAAAAGCATTAACGCGATTCATACAAGAAGAATTTTTTAAACTGGATTTAGAACAAAAGAAAGAAACACTAATAAAACCTGCTAAGCAGGTTTTCGAAGTTTTTAAGGAAGAGAAAAAAGAACCTTTTTTAGAAAAAAACCATGAGAATCTTGTAAAAAATATTTGGTATAACGTAAATGGTTTTGGAAAAGATATGGTATTGGGAGCCAGGGGTATCTCACAAAGTCTTGTTTTCGAAATGAAAAAATCCTTTAATTATGCTTATAAATTTTTTCTTGATTCTCCTATGAGGATTAAGAATACTTTTGTTTTTACTCAAGATTTCTTGGTAGGTTTTTACCAGATTATAGACGAAAATATTCAAAATGATATAGAAGAAGATAGAGATGAGGTAGAGTTCCAAAAAATAGTTTCTGATATAAAACTAAAAAGAGATTCTTTACGGCAAGGAGTTCAGGGAATTACTCAAGAGATAGACCAGGGGATGGTTTCTAATTTTATTACTTATTTCAAGGGACCCGTTGTGAATGGTTTAAAGAAGACGGTTCAGGGCTTTCAATCTGTTGGAGGATACGTGAAAGAAGAAGTTGCTACAGGTTTAGATTTTCTTGTCTATCCTTGGAAGAAAAAAGAATCTAAAATTATAGTGCATAAAGAAGTAGAAATGGTGAAACAAGAACCGGAAAAAGAATTAGTTATTATAAAAACAGAAAAAGTTCCAGTCAAAGAAACTATTAGGGAAATTATTAAGATAGATGATGATTCTTTGGAGAAGCTTGAGCAAGACGTTACAGAAATTCAGGCTTGGGAAAAGAATATCAAAGATCTTCAAGAGCTAACCAAGAAGTTGCAATATCATCCTCCGCAAAATAGTGTTGTTACTTCTCCTGTTTATGTTAATTACCAGGGAATTGAAGTTGGGGGGGCTGCCATACTATCTTCTTTGGGTGTTTCTGGATTAACTGGGTTGAATGATTTGGGGGTAGGTGGTTCAGCAACTATTGGCTCTGATTCTTCTGATACCTTGACAGTTGAAGCTAATTCTAATTTTTTATCATCAGTTTCTGTTCAAGGTGTCATTTCGTTAACTGGGGGTTTGACAGTAGGAGGTCTAATTGTTGATGATTCTGGTAATTTAGAAACTACGGGCACTATCAAATCTTCTCATTTTGTTTCTGATACAGAACTTTTAATAGAAGCCTTGGGTGGTGATTTTACGGCAAGCTCTTCTGATGACTTAGTTTTTAATACTGCTGGGTCAGAGAGAATGCGTATTGCTTCTTCATCTGGTTATATGGGAGTTGGTACAACCTCACCATCAAGTATGTTAGATGTTTGGGGAGATATTTTATTAAGTGGTAGTAATCATTATATCAACTTTGATAAAGCAACTTCTTCAATGGGATATGGTTTTAGAGACAACGCAGGTATTATTGAATATAAGCCATTTGGGGGTTCTTGGAATGCTGTTTCTTCTGGTGGTTCGGAAGATGCTATTTGGTCTACTTCTTCTGCATCAGTTTATCCGACAAACTTAAATTTAAAAGTAGGCATAGCTACTTCAACTCCTTCAACTATTTTAGACATTTATGGAACAACAACAGCTCAAGATATTCTCCCTGCTTCTTCTATGGCATATAACATAGGTTCTCAGGGTAGAATATGGGCCAACCTACATGTTTCTACTTCTACTATGGATCTCTTAGTAGCTTCTAAAATATCTACTACTACTTTAGGAGGAGATATGAACTTGGGAGGATA
>CAYVCP010000033.1:0-4922 GCA_964450565.1 uncultured Candidatus Saccharibacteria bacterium
ATAAGATTAAAATACCACTCTATAATTTGTTGCTTTTCATATCTTCTTTCAAGCTCTAAAGCAAGAATCATTTCTCTAGTTTTTCTTTTAAGAGTTTTGTTTTGGGTTAAGAAATATGATCTTATTAGCTGTTGAGATATTGTGGAAGCTCCTTGTGACCTATTATTTAATTTTAAATCATAAAGAATTGCTCTACCTATAGCCTTCAAATCAACACCCTTATGTTCATAAAACTTTTTGTCTTCTGTGGCCACGAGTGCATTCTGTAAGTTTTCTGGTATTTGTTCTAGGGGTATAAGTGTTCTCTTCTCTTGTCCTGAAATTTCATATAAAAGCACCTTGCCCTCTCTATCATATATCTTTGTAGATTGAGGGATGATACTTTCAGCGAATTTTTCTGGTCGCGGTAAATCTTTCATAAAATAAATAAATACGCCAAAACAAATAAAAACCCCAAAGATTATAATAAAGGCTATAATTTTTAAAATTAATTTATACATTTTATTTTTTTGATAAGTAATTTTTTTTAAATTTCTTTTGGGCATTACTTTATATAATAATGTAATTTCGTTTTAATTCAAAACCCGCCCAATATAAAAGGGCAGGCTTTGAATTAAATTTATCTATTATTCGGTATCTTCATCTTCTTCTTCATCCTCATCATCTATGCTTTCTTCTATGTCATCATCTTCATCATCCAACCAACTATCTTCTTTACACCTCAATTTAAATAAAAGGTTTTCCATTATTAGTGCCGTTAAAAACGGATTCATTATTTTACCCGACCTTTGTCATATATTGAGGATTATAACTATTAAGAAAAGGATGTCAAGAAAAGTTTTCAACAGTATCTAGAACAACATATTGCTACTCCTAAAGCATCTGCTGCGTGGTTTGGTTTGGGTATCTTTTCTAAGTGCAATATTTCTTTTATCATTCTTTGTACTTGTTGTTTTTCTGCTCTACCATACCCGCAAATACCCATTTTTACTTGTAGGGGTGTTAGTTGATATATTGTTAATTTTTCTTTTGCTCCTAAAAGCATAATAACCCCTTTTGCTTCAGAGACCGGAAGCGCAGTTTTCATATTTTTGAAAAAGAACAGTTTTTCTATACCCATTATATCGGGCTTATATTGTTTAATTATTTCAGATAATTCTTTAAATATTTGCTCCAAGCGTTGTTCTGCGCCCAAATCAGCTGAAGTTGTAATAGCGCCAAATCCCAAACATTCTATTGTCTCTTTTTTTCTTTCAATAATACCATATCCTGTTTTCGCTATACCTGGATCTATACCTATAATAATCATAACCTTAGGTTTGAATATATTTCCTGAATAGCATCGTTATCGTTTAGATCTTCAAATAATTTTTCTAAAGAAATCTTAACTTTTTGAGAGACATCAATCTCTTCTTTTGCTTGCCATATTAAAGTGCTGGTTTCTGTGTCTACGTCTAATGTTTTTTTTTCTTGATCTAGCTCTTCTGGTCTAGTTTGAATTTCTAAAAAATTATCAATTTCTTCTATTTCTTCAGCCCCTGCTTCAATTGCTTTAAGCTCAAGTGCCTCTTTGTTGTTTTCGATTTTTATTACAAGTAACCCTTTTTTTTCAAAAGCCCATCTAACAGAACCTTCATCAGCTATTTTATAGTTATGTTTTTGTAAAATTTGTTTTATTTCTCCAAGAGTTCTATTCTTGTTGTCTGTGATAATTTCTATGATCAGATTAATATTCTCTGGGCCTAGAGCCTCATAAGCAATTTCTTCAAGCTGATCTCCTTTGATTTCACCTGTCCCCTTTTTAATAGCTCTTTCAATGTTATCTTTTGGCATATTAACTTTTCTGGCTTCTTCAATAGCTTGTCTAAGCTTTGAGTTCATTTCTGGGTTTCCGCCTTCTTTCGCTGTAATTGAAATAATACGGGCCATTTTAGAAAATATTTTCCCTCTTTTTTCATCTTCTGCTCCTTTTTTATGTTTTATTGTTGCCCAATGAGAATGTCCTGACATATATAATAAAAGTTTAGATGAAAAAAACAAAAAAATCAATTTTTAACCAATTTTTTAATTGATAAAGCAATTATAGCTGATATTAAAGCAACTATTATGGCTGTAACAAAAAGTGACCAATTATTTTTTCGCGTTTTTGTTTCTTGTATCATTGGTTTTTTTACAAGATCATAATTAGGACTTGAGTTTTCTTTGTTTTTAGTTCCCCCAATATCTTGACTTGTTTGCCATTTTAGTCCACTTCTTTCCATGGTTCTTTTCGTCTCATTGTCTCCAGCTGGCCATTCTTTGGCATCACCAGTTCTGTCAACAACTTGTCCTTGACTGTTTTTTAGAATTAGTTCTCCATTGGTTTGATAACTATTATGTAATGATAATTTTGTGTAATAAGATTTTTCTATTACTAAATAACCGTTTATGACAGATAGTTTAATCTCTAATGGCTTATTGTTTGACGTAGCATTCTCAATAGTCCATCCAGAAATATCCGTTGCTTGATCAGAGTAGAGCTCAATCCATTCATTTCGCCATGATATTTCGTCTCCCATCCATGCTATTTCGTTTAATATAACCTTACCAAAAACAGGGCAAGGGATAATTAAAATTAACAAGAAAGCTAATATTGTTACTTTAAAAAATAACATTATTATTTTTTATTTTGAGATGTTGTAATGCCAACTTGGTAACCATTCTGCCTCTTGGGGTTCTTGATATGAATCCTAACCTCATTAGATATGGTTCATAAATATCTAAAATGGTGTTTTCTTCTTCTGCTGTTGAAGCAGCAAGCGCTTGCAATCCTACGGGACCACCCTGAAATTTTTCTATAATTACTTCTAATATTCTTCTGTCGTCTTGAGTCAACCCTTTTTCATCTATTTCTAAATGACCTAAGGCTTGATTAGTGATGTCTTGGGTAATAACGCCCGTACCTTTTACTTGAGCAAAATCTCGAACTCTTTTTAAAATATGATTAGCTGTTCTCGGAGTAAATCTTGAGCTCCTTGCTATTAAGGGAATTGCTTGTTTTTCTATTTTGATCTGTAATAGGTCAGCAGATCTTTGGATAATGTTTTCTATGTCTTTTATAGCATAAAAATTTAATCCAAAAGTTGCTCCAAATCGAGATCTAAGTGGACTAGAGATTGATGCTAACCTAGTTGTAGCTGCTATAAGGGTAAATTTTGGTATTTTAATTTCCATTGTACGAGCCATGGGACCCTTTCCTAGGATAAAATTTAATTTAAAATCTTCCATGGCAGGATATAGGTACTCTTCAACCTGGTTTCTTAATCTGTGTATCTCGTCAATAAAAAAAACAGAATTTTCTTTTAAATTAGTAAGGATAGCGGCTAAATCTCCTATCTTCTCTATTGTTGGGCCAGAAGCTATTCTTATGTCTGAACCTATTTCGTTCGCTATTAGATAAGCCAAGGTTGTCTTGCCGAGGCCAGGGTTTCCGTAGAACAATAAATGTTCTGGGAGTTCTTTTCTCTGTTTAGCAGCGTCAATCATTATGCGGACATTTTGCTTTAGTTTTTCTTGTCCTATGTAGTTTTCCCATGTCCTAGGACGTAGCGTTAAATCCAAAACATCCTCTTGGTTATTGTTAGGGGTTGACATTTTACTTAAAATAAGTTATTATCTATTTATTAGCTCACCGTCATTAGGAACTTAATACGGAATAGGTATTTCGGTTTACTGAAATATTCTCTGTACTATGTTCTGGCCCCCAAGGCAATCTTGAGACGACAGTGGGCTAACACCCCGCCCGAGTTTACTCGGGCGGTTTTTGTTTTATGATCCTGCGACCCTTTTTATCTCTTCTATCGTTGTGATTCCTTCAATAACCCTCATATAGCCATCTTGTTCTAATGTAATCATACCCTCTTCCTTTGCTTTTGTTTTTAATTCAGCAAGAGATGGCGATTTTGCAAGAAAGGTTTCCATTTTACTATCAACTAAGAAAAATTCATATATACCAATTCTTCCTTTGTATCCTGTAAAGTTACATTCAGCACATCCTTTTGGCTCGGTTATTTTTTCTATCTTGGGAGTCTTTAATCCCTGTAGTTTGTTTTTTAATAAAGCTAATTCTTCTGTCGTCGGTTTCCGTGCGATACTACATTTGCAAGTTTTTCTTACAAGTCTTTGGGCTATGGCTAAATTGATAGCTGGTGCTATATTAGTTAGTGTTTCTCCTAATGCTTGCAATCTTAAAATAGTTCCAGTGGCATCGTTTGTATGTAGGGTCGTTAAAACAAGGTGTCCTGTCAAAGACGCTTGTAGGGATATAGAGGCTGTTTCTTTATCTCTTATTTCTCCCACTAAAATAACATCAGGATCTTGTCTCACAATGGTTTCAAGACCCGTTGCAAAGGTGTACCCTTTCGCAGGATTAACTTGACTTTGTGAAATATCATCTAAATGATATTCAATTGGATCTTCAATCGTAATTATTTTAATTTCTGGCTTTTGAATTTTTTTTAAAATAGCATATAATGTAGTAGTTTTACCGGATCCCGTGGGACCAGTTACTATAATCATTCCATTTGGTCTCGTGATTTCTTTTGTAAAGATATCAAGAATATCTTTCCTTAATCCTAGGCCTTCTAGGGTCATTAAGTTTTTAGGGTTTAAGATTCTCATAACAATAGATTCTCCATACTCTGAAGGTAGGGAGGATATTCTAACTTCTATTTCTTGTTCTGCTACCTTTAGCGTGAATCTTCCGTCTTGGGATTTATTTGTAATATTTAATTTGAGCCCAGAAATAAGTTTTATTCTTGACAATAGTGCTTTGTAAAGATTTTTTTCAATTAAGATAACGTCATGTAACAAGCCATCTATTCTTAAGCGTATTTTGATCTTTTCTTGTCCTGGTTCTATGTGGATATCAGAGGCACCTAAAT
>CAYVCP010000034.1:0-4907 GCA_964450565.1 uncultured Candidatus Saccharibacteria bacterium
GATCCAGTTAGTTACAACATGAACAGTTGAGATCATGCAGATCATGGCCCATTGGTCAGAGGCAACGTCAACTTTTCCAGTTGGATTAATAGCGATACCTTCAATAGAACAGGCGGTTTCTGCTGCTGGGCCATATGTTACATCCTTTACAATAGGACAATGGTTAGTTTCTGTCGCACAATCTCTACCTGCAACCATTCCCGTTTTCCATGTCATATTTGCTGATGCTTTGCAACATTTCTCTGTAATGTAATTATTTGGTTGAGCTAATGATACAAGTGGTACGACCAAGAGAGAGCATAGAACTGAACACAACAATATCTTTTTTATCATATTTTTTCTGTTGGTTGTCATGGGTTGGATAATAACCGTAGCAACTGAGGCAGGGACTGCTCAGGAACAACCAGTAGCTTCTGAAGAGGGAACTTCTTCCTCTGAGGAGGCAGGGACTGCTCAGGAACAACCAGTAGCTTCTGAAGAGGGAACTTCTTCCTCTGAGGAGGCAGAGGTTACTTCAGAAAATTCTGAGGTGGGTGCCGAGGAGGAAGTTCTTTCCGATCTTGATCAGCACCTCGACATACTGATCGAGAAAGCAAGGAAAAGGGCCTATGGTTTGGGCATAAAGAAGGATCCTCAGGATTTTTCTTTGAGCCATGCTTCGAAGAAAAAAGAATGGAGGGATTATGTCACGGTAAAAATTTTAGTTTTGATAGCTGTGGCATTTCTAATCCTGATCTTTCTGGGGCCAATTAAAAAAGTTTTTAAGAAACTTCTTAAAAAAGCCTCACCCCCTAAGAATGTTGCTTCTCTGTTGGTATTGGGGATAGCGCTAGGGACCCTCCTTGTATCTTCTACTGTTGTTAGGGCAGAAGAGGATATGAACATAAATGAGGAGAGAGTTATTAAGTTAACAACTCTCTCTGATTTTAATGATGTAGTTATGGAGGAGCTTCTAAAGCAATATGATAGCCTTAATAGTAAGATTGGGGCTATTCAAGAAGAAGAAGTGACTGATCCCGAGTTACTTGCTAAATATAACGCAAGTAATAAAGGAGAGGTGTTGAAGGCCCTCTCAAAGGAAAGGGACACGCTGGAAAAAAAGATTACTGACTCTCTTGAGGATGCAAAAGAATATATAGACAAGAGAATAGATGGTTGCTATGAGGTTGGAAAAACGGTCGACAAGGCCACACTAAGAAGTTTTTGTGCAGCAGCGGGCATTTGTCTAGACCAGGAACCTCCCGTTGATGAAGGAGCTGATCCAAACCCTATTCAAGAAATAAAGATTTGGATTGGTATGGTGGGTCCCAAAGAAGAAAATACTTCTTGGGCTCAATGGTCCGAAAAGAGAGAAAAGTTTAATGTTTTGCTGGGGAATGCGCGCCTCTATAATGAAAGAATGAAAAAGGCGCGAGAGCCCGTTGAAGAATTTCAAAAAGATAGCACCGGTATCAACGAAGCAAGGATAATGGCTGGGGTGTATAGTGTGCTTCAGCAATTATCTATAATAGAAAAAAGAGATGGGTCTTTTGTTCTGCTCGTCCCAACTTACGCAGAAATGGTCCAGGGTGGACTATGTGAGAAAGGACCAAAGGAGCAGACCTATAAATTTCGCAAGCCTTTCTCTTATCAAGATGCTGAAAGAGTTATGACCGCAAAAAAAGAAGAGATTCTCTCAAATCTTGAAAAGAAGAATTTTGTGAAAAAGGAAGAACTAGACTCTTTTTCAACAAGCGTCCATGAAGACATTTCAAAGACAGAAGCATCATTGATAGAGGACATCGACGAAAACAGAAAAAACTCTGAGAAGGCTCTTTCTATTGCTTGTGTTGTTGCGGGAGCAATAGAGGATACGAAGAGGAAAGACCACAAAAGGTTTAGGACCTATTGTGATCTGGTAGAAAGAGACCTTTCTTTCTATGATGCGGGCATCAGTGCTCGGCATTTTAGAAAAGAGGGATATGTGAAAGATAAAGAAAATTTCCGTCGATGGCTGTATGACGGATTGGAAGCCATCGGCGCGTTGAACCCAGGAGTTTACACTGAGAAGCTTTTGGAGGAATTCAATTATGGCGAGGAGCCAGAATAATACTCCTTGCTACAACAGGGACGTCAAGACATTGTATATGTTTTGACGTCCTCTTTTTATTTAAAAAACAAATATCCAATCAAAAGGAGAATAATGAAAGTGAGGAAAGTAACAATACCTTTTTCTGTTAAAGTGAAAGGTATTTTTTGATAAGAAGGATTCTTTTTGAATTGAAAAGGAGTTCTTTTCTTTTTAATAAAAGACAGGAGGCAAGCTCCAGAGAACTCTTTTATTATCTTTTTCTTTTCTTTGAAGATCTGTTTTACCTCTTTTGGCTTTTTAATAAAAGTTAATTCTTCTAAGATGTTTTCTTCCTTAAAAGCTGAAAAGACATTGTGTGTTAGAACTAAAAGTTTATCTTTTCTTTGTAACGTTCCTTCAATTATGTTTGGAAAAGAGCTATTAGAAAACCCTATATCAGAAGAAACATCAAAAGCTTCTTCTTCTCTTAAAAGAATTATTTTGATATTTCCAATTTTAGAAAACTTTAAAACACAGTCAGGAGAAACTGAAATACAAGCAAAATTAAGATTAGTTAAGGGAAAGTTATTTAAAAAGATATTAGCTTTGTTTAAAGCCTCATCAATTCCTTCTTTAAAAAAGGTATCTTTAATACTTTCTTTCAAATTCACAAGAGCTTGTCTATTATTTGTTTCTCCGATTAAGTAAAGAGACCCCAAAGTTTTTTCTTTTTTTGTTTTAGGAAGAAAACAGAAAGTGTCAAAAAAGACTTCTTTTTCATTATTTAAAGGATTAAATTTAAATTCAAAAACCTTAGACATAATTTGTCTTACATCCTTTTGTGGTTTTTAGCAAGACTTGCTATAATAAAAAATATGAATAAAATATTAGGTTTTATCTTGTTAGGTTTGGGCCTTTTAATAATACTATATGGGCTATGGTCTTCTTATAATATCTTTTCTGGTCATAAAGAAGCTCCTCAATTATTTAATATTTTTCAAGGTACAGAAGAATCATCAGGCAGTTCAGAAGAACAGCAAATGCAAGCTATTCTTGAAGAACAGTTGGGTAAAATACTTCCCAAGGAAAGTATTCCTCAAATTTTTAATTTAATTAGTTGGTCTATCTTTATGGGTATTTTAGTTTTTGGTGGGGGGAAGATATCAGATATTGGTGTTCGGCTTTTAAGAGAGAATAAAACATGACATTAAAAGCGCCAATTTTGTTTCAATGGCTTTATTGGCATTTCATAGAAACTCCAAAGAATATTATGAAAGCTTGGAGTAATTTTTTAGTTTTTACTTTTAGATATTTTTCTATTATACCATTATTCTGTAGTCTTTTTTCTCACTGGAGAAGAGATAGTGCTTCATATGGGAGGGGATTTGATCTAAAAAGATATTTTCAAGCATTTTTCTCTAATATGATTTCAAGAATCCTTGGAGCTATAACGAGAAGTATTGTTATATTTTTAGGGTTATTGTTTGAAATATTAGTTTTTGTTTGTGGTCTTTGTGTTTTCTGTCTTTGGCTTGTTTTACCTTTTATCTCTTTGGGCCTTTTATTATCTTTGATAGGAGTTTTATCATGAATTTTAATTTAAAAAAAACATTAATTTATCAGGCAATAAGATGGGACAAGCTAAAATATGCTAAGTTGTCTTTTTTCTTGTTTTTTTTAGTATTTCTTATTTCTTTTGGGTTCTTTGTCTTTTTGACTTTTTCCACAGAAGATGTAATAACTACTACTTTTCTAAAGGAAAATATTAAGATAAGACAAACCGTTGGTTTATCTATAGTTTCTTTGTTTTTTACTATTTTATTTTTTGAATTAAATTTGTTTTGGTCTTATTTAAGAAATCCAAAGAAAGATAGCTCAAACTTAGCTTCTATGCTAGACTTAGAATCAGCTAAAATAGTAAAACAAGCGTTAAAACAAAATCATTCATTACTTTATTATTTATTAAAGTCTGATGCAAAAGACTTACAATTTGTTTTTCAAAGAGGTCAACTTAATATTGGTTTGTTAAAGAATTTATTGAAAAAAGAGAGTGTGAGAACTAATATTACTGAAGTAATAAAAGAAAGTTTAAAAACAGCTAAAGGATATGTTACAACTGGAGATATTTTGATATCTTTAGCAGAGAAAGATCCTTTATTCCAGAAGTTTCTTATTGAGAGTGATTTTAAAACAAGGGATATTGAGAATTTAGTTTTTTGGAGAAGAAAAACAAAGAGAAGAAAAGAAAAAATGAAAAGGTGGTGGACCAAAGAAAATCTCTCTCAAAAGGGATCATTATTCCGTGATTGGACTTCTAATTTTTCTGTTAATTTAGATAAATATTCTCTTGATTTGAGAGAGGGATTAAAAAAGAACAACCAAAGAGAGATTATTGGACATAAAGAAGAAATAGCTCAAGTAGAAAGAGTTTTAGAAAAAGAATCATTGAATAATGTTCTTTTGGTGGGAGAAGATGGCACAGGAAGGTATAGTATTATTGAATCAATTGCTCAAAGAGCTTTCTTTGGTATTTCTTCTGAAGGTATTAATTATAAAAGAGTTTTAGATCTTGATATTGGTTTGATAGTCTCTACAACAAAATCTCAAGATGAAGTAGAAGAAGAATTAGAGAAATGTTTTTGTGAAACCTTGAAAGCAGGAAATATCATTTTGGTGGTCAGAGATATCCATAAGTTTTTATCTAAAGATCCTATTCCAGGGACTGTTAATATTTCTGGTGTTTTATCAAGATATCTAGAATACTCAACCTTCCAAATTATAGGTATTACAACATATCAAGATTTTCATTCAATTATTGAAAGAAATACTTCTTTTGCTAGTTCATTTGAAAAAGTTG
>CAYVCP010000035.1:0-2850 GCA_964450565.1 uncultured Candidatus Saccharibacteria bacterium
CGAATATGATTCCGATTAAAGAGTTTCAGTTTGCAAAAGTAAGTGTGGATGAAGCTAAGAACATGGAGAGCGTTAGAGAACAATTATTATCAATGGGATTTTTGGTTTCTGCTTTGTCTGATACAATTGATCAAGCAAATAAGATTTTTAAAATAATTCAAATAGTTTTGGGTATCTTTGGTATTATAGCTCTAATTGTAGCAGCTATCGGATTGATTAATACGATGACCATTACCTTGCTTGAAAGAACAAACGAGATTGGTATCATGAAAGCTATAGGAGCTTCTCAAAAAGATATTAAAAGATTATTTTTAGCAGAATCTACTATCACTGGTTTTTTAGGAGGATTCAGTGGTATTATTATTGGCTTAATTTTAAGTCAAATTTTTAATTGGATAATCAATATTTTAGCTAGAACGTTAGGGGGACAAAGCCTTTCTTTGTTCCATTATCCATTTTGGTTTCTTTTATTCATTATTATCCTTTCTACCTTAGTTGGATTTTTAGCTGGTTTTTGGCCAGCCAAAAGAGCCTCTAAATTAAATCCTCTTGAGGCGTTAAGGTATAAGTAAGATTAGTCGGGGCACTGGGACTCGAACCCAGAATCAAACGCTCCCAAAGCGTTCATGTTAGCCAATTACACTATGCCCCGTAATAAGAATATTCTACCCAACTTTTCTCTATTAGTCAATTTTGTTTTTTAGATAAATGTTATGTGTTATAATAAGAAAAATGGAAAAAAGAAACTGTTTAAAATCTCTTAATCCCTTATCTTCGTGTAGAAAGTATAATGTTGGCTTATGGCAGTGTCCACAATTTCTTTTTTTAATTATGGGCGTGATTATTATTGGAGCAATTATAACTACTTATATTATAGCAAGTATGAAGATAGGGGATCCTTTCCTGGTAACTCTATTAGTTATTGTTATAGCTTCAATCCTTCTTGTTATAAGTTTTATTATCACCAGTAGTTTTGAGAGAATTGCTGATGCTTCCAAAATGAAGACAGAGTTTATTAGTATAATTTCTCATCAATTAAGAGCCCCTCTTACCAATCTTAAATTTTCTCTAGATTTTTTAAATTCAAGTAAACTAACTACATCCCAAGAAGATAGAAAAGAATATTATGCCATTTTAAAAGAAAATACAGAAAGGATGGGAGATTTGATTGATAACTTATTAACTGTTTCTAGGATAGAGGCAGGAACTTTTCCGTTAAGAAAAGAAAAGGTTTGTTTAGAAACTACCATAAGATCTTTAATCAAAAAATTTAAGCCTTTTATTAAAGCTTCCAATGTTCAAGTTTTTTTTAAAGAGGGAAAGAATATTCCTAATATCACAGGGGATCGTTTATGGGTGGAGCAAGTTATTGAGAACTTATTAGATAATGCTATTAAATATACACAAGGAGAGGGCAAGATTTTTATTTCAATAAAAAGAAAAAAACATAATGTACTTTTTAAAATTAAAGATACTGGGGTTGGTATACCGAAAAAGGAACAAAAGTTTATCTTTGGTAAGTTTTTCAGATCTGAAAACGCTTTAAAAAAACAAACCGAAGGAACAGGATTAGGTCTTCATATAGTAAAAAAGGTAGTTACAATGTCAAAGGGGAAAATATGGTTTAAGTCAAAAGAGGGCAAGGGTACTGTGTTTTACTTTACCCTGCCTTTTAAAAATAAAAGAGTATGAAAAAAATATTATTTATTGAAGACGAATCAGCTCTTCAAAAAAGTTTGGGAGATGTTTTAAGGAAAAAAGGATACGAAGTTTTTAGTGCTTTAGATGGAGAAATAGGTTTGAGATTAGCTAAAACAAAAAGTCCTGATTTGATTCTTTTAGATCTTATACTACCGAGAAAAGATGGTTTTGAAGTGTTTGAAGAATTAAAAAAAGATCCCAATTTAGCAGATATCGCTGTTATTGTTTTAACTAATCTTGAACGAATGGAAGATGTTGAAAGAGCGCTTAATCTTGGGGCAAAAACTTACTTAGTAAAAGCAAATTATAATTTAAGTGAGGTTGTTGAAAAAATTGAAAAAGTTTTAGAAAAATGAAAATTGAGGTAAGACAATTAGAAGCATTCCTTTTAGATGCAGGACTTATCAAGCAAAAAGATTTTACAAATGCTTTAGAAACAGCAAAAAAACAAAAACAGAAAGTTGAAGATGTTTTAGTTGCAGAAAAGATGATTGAAAAAGAAGACCTTATAAGATTGCAAGCCTATATCTTGGGCATACCTTTTGTTAATTTAGAAAAAGAATCTATTGATCCAGAAATTTTAAGGATTATTCCAGAGCCTATTGCAAGAAATAATAATATTTTAGCTTTTAGAAAGGGCGGTAATAATTTAGAGGTAGCCATGTTGGATCCAGAGGACTTAAGAACAATAGAGTTTATTAAGAAAAAAGCTGGCTTAAAAATACTACCGCGTCTTACAACTCCACAAAGTATTAAAAATGTTTTAAAACAGTATCATGAGAGTTTACAAGTTGAGTTTGGAGAGATTATTAAAAAAGAGGCAGATGATTTAAAACCTTTATCCGCTAAAGCAAAACAAGAGAAGAAAGAAGAGAAAGAAGTTGATTTGGAGAAAAAAGCTCAAGAAATTCCTACAATTAAAATTGTAGATACCTTACTTAAACATGCTATTTTGCAAGGGGCTTCTGATGTACACATAGAACCAGTAGAAAAAGAGGTTTTAGTTAGGTATAGAATAGATGGCATTCTACATGATGCTATGACTTTGCCTATGGCTGCTAAATCAGCCATTGTGGCTCGTATTAAGGTTTTGAGCTCTCTTAAACTGGATGAGCATAGATTACCTCAAGATGGCAGATTTAAGATAGA
>CAYVCP010000035.1:2860-4844 GCA_964450565.1 uncultured Candidatus Saccharibacteria bacterium
AAGTACTCAGTTAGGGTTTCTATCTTGCCTGTGTTTGGTGGAGAAAAAATTGTTATGAGATTGCTCCCAGAAACATCACATGGCTATACCCTAGAAGCTTTAGGGCTAAGAGAAGAAGCATTAGAGAACATAGAAAGAGCGTTAAAAAGACCTATAGGGATGCTATTAATTACAGGACCTACAGGATCTGGAAAAACAACCACCCTTTATTCAATGATGGAAATTTTGAATGTTCCTTCAGTGAACATATCAACAGTTGAAGATCCGATTGAATATAGGATGCCGAGAATTAACCAAACTCAAGTTAATAATAAAATTGGTCTTACCTTTGCTTCTGGTTTGAGGTCTTTATTAAGACAAGACCCTGATATTATTATGGTTGGTGAGGTGCGAGATACAGAAACGGCCGGGTTGGCAGTGAACGCTGCTTTAACAGGTCATTTGGTCCTTTCTACCCTACATACCAATACAGCAACAGGAGCTATTCCTAGATTAGTTGATTTAAAAATTGAGCCCTTTTTATTATCTTCTACATTAAATGTTATTTTAGCCCAAAGGTTAGTGAGAAAGTTAACAGAAGATAAAGAGCAGTATACCTTGAAAGATGCTGACATTAGAAATTTATCTAAACTTTGTAATATTGAAAGGATTATAACAATCTTAGAAAAAGAGAAAATTATTACAGACAAAAAAACTTTACGAACTATTCCTTTTTATCGTCCTAAAAAAACTAAAGAAAATCCAGAAGGATATCAAGGTAGAATAGGCATTTATGAAGTGTTACAGGTTTCGGAAACTATTAAATCATTGATTCAGAAAGGAGTAAGTTCAGATGCGATACAAGATCAAGCAACAAAAGAGGGAATGAGGCTAATGATAGAAGATGGCTTTATTAAAGCAGCTCAAGGTTTAACAAGTATAGAAGAAATTTTAAGGGTAATTATTGAATAATGGCAAAATATAGCTATATAGCAAAAAATTTAAAAGGAAAAGAGAAAAGAGGTTCTTTGGAAGCCCATGACAGAAAACATCTTGCTTCTCTTTTAAGACAAAAAGATTATTTTTTGTTATCTGTTGAGGGCGATGAAGAGTTAAAGAAAATCAAAGTGCCTAAATTGAATTTTCTGTCCTCTTTATTTAGCGTTCCTTTAACAGAAAAACTTTTTTTTACAAGAAATTTAACGATTATGGTAAAAACAGGTGTTCCTTTAGTAAGGTCTTTTGAAATTTTATCGAAACAAGCTAAATCAAAAAGGTTTCGAAAGGCCTTGATTTCTATATCTCATAAGATAACAAAAGGAGAGAATCTTTCTGGATCTTTAGGTCTGTATCCTAAAATTTTCCCTCCACTTTACAAAGAAACAATAAGAGTTGGAGAAGAAACGGGAAATTTAGAAAATTCTCTTAAAATTTTGAGTGATCAAATGGAAAAAGATCACGACTTAAGATCTAAGATAAAGTCAGCGAT
This sequence comes from uncultured Candidatus Saccharibacteria bacterium, assembly GCA_964450565.1. Lineage (GTDB taxonomy): Bacteria > Patescibacteriota > Minisyncoccia > Minisyncoccales > CG1-02-41-26 > CAYVCP01. The sequence goes on from CAYVCP010000035.1 coordinate 4,329, forward strand.
GGTTTATCCTGTAGTAATTCTTTGTATGGCTTTCTTAATTGGAATTTTTATGATGATTTTTGCTGTACCAAAAATGAAAGAGGCATTTCTTGGTATGAATATGCAACTTCCTATTACCACAAGGATGATTTTAGGTTTTGCAGATTTTTTGATTCAAAAATGGCCTGTCGCTTTATTTCTAGTTCTGGTTATTGTGGTCTTACTAGTTCTCTCTTTAAGAGTCAATAAGGCGGGTAGAATTAGGTCAATGATTATTTTAAAAATTCCTATCATATCAAAAATGGTGAAACAAACAAATTCTGCTCTTATTTTGAGAACTATGAGTTCTTTGATGTCAGCTGGTGTTCCTATCGTGAAATCGTTAGACATTACCTCTGGGGCTCTCGGCAACTTTTATTTTAAAAGATCTCTTAAGAAAGCATCTTTGGTTGTAGAAAAAGGGCAAAAGCTATCTGTAGCTTTAAGAGATTATGAGGACATTTATTCTCCGATGGTATTACAAATGATAGAAGTGGG
>CAYVCP010000036.1:0-4791 GCA_964450565.1 uncultured Candidatus Saccharibacteria bacterium
ACGAGATGTTTTAATAATAATCTTTGTAATGGTTTGAGTCCTTTCTATCTCAATATCTGCAACTGATCCTTGAGGTAATTTTTTCTTTAAATAATCTCTTATCTTAAAATCTTCTTCCAAGAAATGAGGAAAATTTTTATGATAAAAACCTCTAGATAGCCAATCTTTTGTTTCTCTAATCTTTAAAATTTTAGGATGCACTTTATGTGACATATATAATTAAAATGATTTTCTACGAAACATTTTTTTCGTATTTTTCTGCTTATCAACTTTACTTTCTCCTTTTTCTGCTCTTTTTGTTTTTATTTTACCTACTTTCTTTATTTCTTTTTTCTCTTTATCTTCCTTTTTCTGCGTTCCTATCTCACCTTCTAGAATTAAAGTAACGTGGGATGTTTTCTTTTGTATCTGCATTGCCCTACCCTTTGACCTAGCTCTCCACCTTTTAAGCTTGGGGCCTTCATCTACTTTAATTTCTTTAATCATCAAACTTTCTTCTTTCAGGTTTAAATTATTTTTAGCATTAGATATGCAAGAATTCAATAGCTTTAACACTATTGGAGCTCCTTTTTTCTGAGAAAAAGACAAAAGAGCTTGAGCTTTGTCTGCTTTTTTATTTCTCACTAAATCCGCTACCAATCTCATCTTTCTGGGTGCTACCCTTAAATAATTTAAATATGATTTTGCTTCCATAATTTTTATTCTGACGCTTTTTGAACTTCTCTTTGCTGAGCTTGAGTCTCAAGTTCTTTTTGCATTTTACCTCCATGTCTTCCAAATTTAGTAGTTTGAGAAAATTCTCCTAATTTATGTCCCACCATTTCTTCTGCCACTAAAATTGGTACATGTTCCTTGCCATTATGCACCCCAAAAGTATATCCTACCATTTCAGGTGAAATAATTGCTGATCGATTCCATGTCTTAATTATTTTTTTATCGCCCTTATTAATTAATGTAATTTTTTTCAACAATTTTTCATCAATATAAGGACCCTTTTTTAAACTTCTTGACATATTATTTTTTTCTCCTTTTAACAATTAATCTATCAGAATATTTCTTTTTTGTTCTAGTCTTTACACCAAAAGCATGTTTACCCCAAGGTGTTTTAGGATACTTCATACCGATACTAGATCTTCCCTCTCCACCACCATGCGGATGATCCACAGGATTCATAGCAGACCCCCTAACAGTAGGCCTTTTACCTCTCAACCTATTACCACCGGCCTTGCCAATCTTATTAAATCTATGTTCTGGATTAGATATATTGCCAATAGAACAAAAACAATCAGTTCTTACTTTTCTAGTTTCCGTTGAAGGCATCTTCAGAAGTGTATGCTTGCCTTCGTGAGCCATAATCTGACATGAATTACCAGCAGATCTCGCTATTTTACCTCCATTTCCAGGAACTAACTCTATATTATGAACAATAGATCCCACAGGAACATTCTTCAACCTCATACGATTCCCTAATTTAATAACTGATTTCTCTGCAAACTCTATTTCATCTCCCTCTTTTAAACCATGTGGAGCTAAAATATATCTTTTTCTATTTTCTTTTTCTATTAAAGCAATCTTACAGGTTCTATTAGGATCATACTCTATAGATAAAACCTGCATTTTACCCATATCTTTTTGTGCAAAATCAATAATTCTGTATCTTCTTTTTGCTCCCCCTCCTCTGTGTCTTATAGTAATTCTACCAGCCTTATTTCTACCGCCTCTTTTCCTTAAGCTCTTTATTAAACTTTTTTGTGGTTTCTTGTTCATAAAATTATCTTGGCACTATTTCTATCTCTTGTCCCTTTTTTAAATCAATCATTGCTTTTTTATAGGCTTTTGTCCAACCAATCGTTTTACCCAATCTTTTCCTTTTTCTTGCAACATTTATTGTTCGCACGGAACTTACATCAACATTATAAACTTGCTCTATGGCTTTTTTAATTTCAGGTTTCGTTGATGAAGGAAAAACCTTAAAAACATACTTGTTCTTATCAATTAAACCAGTAGACTTTTCCGTAATACAAGCTGACATCAAAACTCTGTGAGATGTCCCAATCTTTATTTTCTTTTTTTCAGAAACTTTCTTTTCTTCCTGCTTTATTCCTTGTTTTTTCTTTTTAAATAATGCCATATTATTTCAAAAAAATATCCTCAATTGCTTTAACTGCAACTTCTTGCATAACCACATATTTATGTTGCAATAAATCAAAAGCATTTAAATCTTTAGCTGTTATAGTATTTGTTTTTGGAATATTCCTCTGGGCTAAAACAAAATCTTTATCGTTTTGCCCTAGAACGAAAAGAATGCTTCCTGTGATGTTTAATTTGTCAATAATATCTTTTATCGCTTTTGTTTTAACTTCTTTAATTTTTAAATCATGGAATAAAAGTGTTTTCTCTCTTTTCTTTTCCGAAAGAACCATTAAAAGAGCCTTTCTTTTCATTTGCAAAGGAATTTTCTTTTTATAATTTTTCTCTTTTCTTGGACCAAAAGTTACTCCTCCTCCAGCCCAAATAGGAGATCTTTTAGAACCATGTCGTGCTCTACCAGTACCTTTTTGTCGCCACGGTTTTACTCCTCCCCCTCTTTTTTCAGACCTATCTTTAGTATGAGCGTTCCCTTGTCTCCTATTAGAGGATTGAGAAACAACTACTTGATGTATTAAATCAGAATTTATTTCAATGTCAAAAATACCCTTCTTTTTAATTGTCTTTGTTTTTACTTCTGGCATACTATTTCTACTAATGTTCCTCTTTTTCCAGGAACAGCTCCCTTAATCCCTATAATATTATTCTCTTGATCAATCTTAATAATTTCTAAATTTTTAATAGTTTTTCTTTCAGAGCCCATTCTTCCTGGCATTTTTTTACCCTTAAAAACACGGGCAGGACCAGTGGAACCAACAGATCCCAAGGTTCTTTCTTCATGTTTTGTACCATGAGTAGCATTCCTACCATGAAAACCCCATTTCTTTACAGCTCCCTGAAATCCTTTCCCTTTAGAAATAGCAGAAACTTTGACCTTATCACCTGTCTTGAAAACAGAAAGCGTAATTTCATCTCCTTGATTATATTCTTCTTGTGAACGAAATTCCTTTAGGTGTTTTAATTCTTTTCCTTTGGCTGATTTTTTTATTTTTCTTTTTTTCTTTTCAGATCCTATTTGAATTGCATCATAACAATCCTTTCCATCTTTACTTTTTATTTGAGTGATAAGACAGGGTTCTGCCTTAACCAAAGTTACTGGAATAACTAATCCATTCTGAAATATTTGAGTCATTTCTATTTTTTTTCCTATAATGAAAGGCATATTTTCTTTAATAAAACACCGGGTGAACTACCCGGTTTTTTTAAACCCCGAAAGGATAGTCAGCTTATGTTCTCATTCAAAATTTTAATATATTGATTAACATATTATATTTCGAATCCTATTTTGATAGGACATTATACTTGTCCTATCTTGTCCTATATGGTTTTAACCTCTATTTCTACTCCCGTGGGTAAGGTTAAGTCTCTCAATGCTTCGATAAATCTTGGGTTAGCACTTTGTATCTCAATCAATCTTTTGTGAACTCTCATTTCATATTGTTCTCTTGCGTCTTTATGTACAAAAGTAGACCTGTTAACCGTATACTTTCTTATCTCTGTTGGTAAGGGAACTGGCCCTATAATTTCAATCGAATTCCTAGAAGCAATTTCGGCTATTTGCCTACAGCTTGCATCAATAACCTTGCTGTCATAAGATCTTAGTTTGATTCTTATTTGCGGTCTTGCTTCTGTTTCTTTTTTTGTAGTTTCAGCCACCAAAGACATAATAAAATTATTTATTAATCTTTGTTACCACTCCAGCACCAACCGTTCTACCACCTTCCCTAATAGCAAATCTTTGTTTTTCTTCAAGAGCAACAGGTGCAATCAATTTACATTTAACATTCACTGTATCTCCTGGCATTACCATTTCTATACCTTCAGGTAAAGTAACGTTCCCTGTAATATCACAGGTTCTGATGAAAAATTGTGGTTTATAACCTGCGAAAAAAGGAGTATGCCTACCGCCCTCATCTTTCGTTAATGCATAAATTTCAGCGTCAAACTCGGTGTGTGGAGTAAGAGATCCCGGTTTCGCTAAAACTTGTCCCCTTTCAACATCTTCCTTTTTTAATCCTCTTAATAAAATGCCAACGTTATCACCAGCTCTTCCTTCGTCAAGCATTTTATTAAACATTTCTACAGATGTTGCTATTGTTTTTTGAGTTTCTTTGATACCAATAATCTCAACTTCTTCTCCTGGTTTTAAAATTCCTCTTTCTATTCTACCCGTAGCTACTGTACCCCTGCCTTCAATTGAGAAAACATCCTCAATAGCCATTAGAAATGGTTCGTCTGTTGATCTCTGTGGCTCTGGGATAAATTCATCTATCTGTTTAAATAATTCTGCAATTGGCTTCATTGCCTCGTCATCTATTGATTCTGATTCTAATGCCTTTAAAGCAGATCCTCTTATAATAGGAGTTTCGTCTCCTGGAAATTTATATTTCTTTAATAACTCTCTTAACTCAGATTCTACGAGCTCAATCATTTCAGGATCGTCAACCATATCTGTTTTATTTAAGAAAATCATTAAAGATGGTAAACCAACTTGTCTTGCTAAAAGCACATGTTCTCTTGTTTGGGGCATTGGTCCATCAGTTGCTGACACTAATAGAATACCTCCATCCGTCTGAGCAGGCCCCGTAATCATATTTTTAATATAATCAGCATGACCTGGTCAATGAATTAAAGCATAATGTC
>CAYVCP010000037.1:0-4705 GCA_964450565.1 uncultured Candidatus Saccharibacteria bacterium
GTAACGCTCCGACCACCCCTTCTTTTTCAGAGAAGTGCTCTACTTCTGAGCTACCACGGCATTCTTTTATTATATGAATTCTTAAAATAAAAAACAATTATGTGGGCGATGTAGGATTTGAACCCACGGCCTACTCGGTGTAAACGAGTCGCTCTAACCAACTGAGCTAATCGCCCCTATGTGCCCAGGGTGGGATTTGAACCCACACGAGCTAATGCCCACTGGCCCCTCAAGCCAGCCTGGCTACCAATTACAGCACCTGGGCTTTACTTTGGTGCCTCTTTTTTTTCTAATGATGGCTCTTTGGCTGTTTTTTTCTGATTCGATTCTGGATCTTTTTCTTCTATATAGTCCCTTTTTTGTATCTTAGCTTTTTTGCCCAATCTGTCTCTTAAATAGTAAAGTTTTGATCTTCTGACTTTTCCTCTAGAAATGATTTCAAACTTTTCTACGTTTGGAGAGTGTAGAGGAAATATCTTCTCTGTTCCTATACCATCTATAATTTTTCTTACAATAACAGTGCCTGATATTCCCTTGCCGTGCTTTTGAGCTATGACAAGTCCTTCAAAGATTTGAACCCTTTCTTTTTCGCCTTCTTTTATTTTTTGATGTACCCTAATAGTATCCCCAACTTGAATATTAGGAAGTTCTTTTATTTGTTCTTGTTCTATTTTTTCTTGCATAATTTTATGATTTTAGATTACCAAAGATTGTCTTTATTTTCAAGAGATTATTAAGTAAAAGCCCGCGTTAAAAGCGCGGATTTGCCTTGTGGGCAATGCAGGGTTTGAACCTGCGACCTCTACTATGTCGAAGTAGCGCTCTGGCCAACTGAGCTAATTGCCCTTTTTTAGTGGGCGTGCTGGGACTCGAACCCAGGACCTCGGGTTTATAAGACCCGCGCTCTTACCACCTGAGCTACACGCCCTCTTTTCTTAAGAGGGTTGTAAAAGTTTTTCAAATTCTTCTTTTTCGATCGTTTCTTTCTCTATTAATTTCCTTGCTATCTTATTTAATGTTTTTCTTTTCTTGGTTAATACCTTGGTTGCTTCTTTTTCAGCTTCTCTTATAAATCTTTCAATTTCTTTATCAATAAGAAAAGATACTTTTTCAGAATAGTTTTTTTCACTAGATTCTTGATCCCATCCTAAGAAGGGGAGGGATTCGTTTTTGCCAAAAACAATAGGTCCTAAATTTGACATTCCGTATTTTGTTACTAAATTTCTAGATAAAAAACTTACTTTTTCTAAATCATTTGATGCTCCTGTTGATAATTCTTTGAAAACCAATCTTTCTGCTGTATATCCCCCCAAGAGAACGGCTAATTCTGCTTGAAATTCTGATTTTGTTTTTATCCTTTTCTCTTTTTTAGGTAAAGCCAAAGTATAACCAGCAGCCATTCCTCTTGCAACAATAGATATTTTTCTTACCTCTTCAGCATGGGGTAGGGTAGCAGAAATCAAAGCATGTCCTGCTTCATGAAAAGCTGATATTTCCTTTTCTTTATTTGATAATAGATGACTTTTTCTTTCAGGACCCAGCATCACCTTTTCAATCGATTCTAAAAGATTGATTTGAGTAATGCTATCTTGATTTTTTCTGGCTGCGAGAATTGCAGCTTCATTGACCATATTAGCAAGATCAGCTCCTGAAAAGCCTGGGGTTCTTTCTGCCAGTTCTTCTAATTTTGTATTTGATGATAAAGGTTTGCCCTTACAGTGTATTTTCAGAATATCTTGCCTTCCTTTTACATCGGGTAAATCAAGGACTATCCGTCTATCAAATCTGCCTGGCCTTAATAAGGCAGGATCTAAAACCTGAGGGGTGTTTGTGGCAGCTAAAACTATAACCCCTGTATCTCTCTCAAAACCATCCATTTCAGCTAAAATCTGATTTAAGGTTTGCTCTCTTTCGTCATGTCCTCCTCCTAGCCCTGGCATTCTCATCTTTCCTATGGCGTCCAGTTCATCAATAAAAATTAAACATGGACTTTGTTTTTTCGCTGTTTCAAAGAGACTTCTTACCCTTGAACTTCCTACTCCAACGAACAGTTCAATAAAAGCAGATCCTGCAATTGAGAAAAAAGGAACTCCACTTTCATTAGCCACAGCTCTTGCTAATAGTGTTTTACCCACTCCTGGAGGACCAACCAAGAGAACTCCTCTTGGTATTCTAGCCCCCATTTTAAAGTACTTCTTTGGGTTTTTTAAGAAATCTACAACCTCTTTTGTCTCATCTTTTGCTTCTTCAATTCCTGCAATATCTTTAAAGGTTATTTTTTCATCTTTTGTTTTTTCGGATCCAAACATCTTAGCTGGAGGTTTAAGAAAACTAAATGTTTGCCCAGCCCCTGTTTTCGCTTGTTTAAACATCATCCAGAAGAAGAATACAAAAAATATTAGAGGGAGAATTAAAGATAATGGAAGAATCCAACTCATTAATCCTTCTTTTTCTTCTTTTATATTAATATTTAATTCTTTGATTAATGCCTCATCTATGCCGTAATTCGTTAAGCTTTCGTTTATGCTAATGCCAGCTTCTTTTCTAGTCACAAATTCTTCCCCAGTTGAATATTTTAAAAATATTTTTTCTCCCATAATTTCGATGCTTTCCGTCTTGCCCTCAACAATATCATTCATCGCTTGGCTAAAAGTTATCTCTTCATCTTTTTTAAGAGAGTCGGGATTGAAAACAGCAAAAAAAGCTGAGACCAATAGAAAAACAGCTATAATAATGAGAAAGTTTTTTAGAAGATTTTTCATTTGAGTGAAAAATAAATTCTATTGTTCGAAATTTCTGTAATTTTTGCTTTAACTTTTTGTCCTATTTTGAGTATTTCAGAAGGTTTTTGTGTTTCAGATATTTCAGAAGCAGGTATAAGTCCTTCAAGGCCTTCGTCAAATATGAGAAAAGCACCGAAATTTGTTACTCCACTTATATCTCCCTCAATCTTATCTCCTACCTTATAAGAAGCCATCTTCTCAATTAACTTTTCTTTCTTTGTCGCTTTTTCTGAGAGAATAAGTTTATTCTCTACTGAATTAACATCAAAGACCCTAGTATTGATTTTTGTTCCAACAAGTTTTTGTAACTCTCCTGCTATTTTTAGAGGATCCCCGTCTTCTATCTTCGGATAATGCTCTGGAAGAAGTTGACTGGCTGGTAAAAATCCGTCAATACCTTTTATTTCACAAATTAATCCTCCCTTATTAGCTGACTTTATTTCAACCTCTATAGTTTCTTCGTGCTCTTTTGCTTCAATTAGTTCTTTCCATGCTAATTCCTGGTTAGCTCCTAAAAGAGAGAGTTCTCTGTATCCGTCTTTAGTTTCTAAATCAGTTACCTTAGCTGTGATTTTGTCCCCACGGTTTAATTTTTTTAGAGTATCCTTGGCTTCAAAGAATTCTTTTCCATATATCACACCAATTCCCTTAGCTTCTAAATCTAAGTAAAGAGAACTTTTTTCTCTGCTTAACATTTTTCCTTCTACAATCTCTCCAATTTTTGGAGGAATTATTGAATCAATTTTTGTCTTTTTTAAACTTTTTATTGGCATATTATTTTAAGTCAACAGTTCTGTGATTCCAATGAAAATTAAAATTGTTGCTATCATTAACAGCAAAATATTTTTATTTACATTATCCATATAATCAAATATACAAGAAAGATTGCATTATTGCAAGAGAATATTTTTTTTGTTAAACTAATAATATATGAACATTGTTTTTAGAGGACAATCTTTTTTTGAAATTCAAACTAAAGAAGCAAATATTGCCATAGATCCTTTTTCTGACAAACTAGGCCTTAAATCTTCAAAAACACAGGCTGATATTTTATTGATTAGCCATGATCATCCTTTTCATAACAATACGAAAGCTATTATTGGTGATCCTTTTATAATAAATGATTTAGGAGAATATGAAATTAAAGGAGTTTTTATTAAAGGCATTCAGGCTTTTCATGGAGAGAATCAGGGAGTGATTACTATGTTTAAAATTGAAGTAGAGGGTATTAAGATATGCCATCTGTCTGATATTAATCAAAAAGAGTTGACCGAAGAACAAATGGAAGAAGTTGGAGAAGTTGATATTCTGATGGTGCCTGTTGGTGGACATGATACGCTTAATGCTAAATCAGCCAAAGATATTATTTCTCAAATTGAGCCAAGGGTTGTTATTCCTATGCATTACAAATTACCAAATTTAAAAATAGAATTGGATGATTTGGACAGTTTTTTCAAACAAATGGGTCAAGAAAAAACAGTAGCAGAAAAGAAATTTAAGGCAACCTTGGGTAGTTTGCCAGCTGAAGAAACAAAGATAGTGGTTTTGGAAATATGAAATTTCAAGAAATTCAGCAACTGAATGTTTTTTGGAAGAAAGTTTTTATCGTTTTAGTACTATGCCTTATTTCTATTCCGTTAGTTATTTTTACGGGAACAAATTTTAAAAAGAAAGCTGACAGAAACACGGTTAATGATTTATGGAAAGATGTAGATTTTAATAAAATAGAGGAATCTTTCCAAGAATTAGAGGGGATTAAACAAGAATTTGATTCTTATTTGGCTTCGTCAACTACTTCTACTTATGACAAAACAACCACAACAACAGAATAAAGAAATTGGTTATATAAAAGACAGAGAGATAACCCAAGAAATGAAAGAGTGCTATTTAGATTATGCCATGACAGTTATTGTCTCAAGAGC
>CAYVCP010000038.1:0-4571 GCA_964450565.1 uncultured Candidatus Saccharibacteria bacterium
TTTAAAGGTTTCTTCTTTTTCTAGTTCTTTTATTTTTTGTAAAATTACTTGCTTAGCTGTTTGAGCTGCTATCCTACCAAAATCTTCTCTGGCTTCTAGGGGAATTTCAAGCTCTTCATCTATTTTTATTTTAGCATTCATCTCTTTAGCTTCTTTGATCATAATATGTCTTTCTGGATTGAACCTTATCTTTTCTTCATCTTTTTCTGTATCTCCTCCTTCTTCTTTTTGTTCCTTTATTTTCTCAAGTTCTTCTTCTGAAAAAATCATATTTTCATCAACAACTTGTTTCACTTGCCAGAAATCAATATGACCTGATTTCGCGTCAAGTTTTGCTTTAATTTTTTGTTTTTTCTTTCCGTACTCTTTTTTGTAAGCTGAAGCTATTGCTTCTGATATTACATCAAGAATTTTTACTTGAGGTATCCCTCTTTCTTCTGCGATTTCTAAAACCGCTGATGTTAATGTTTTTAAATCCATAATTTTTGTAAAATAATTGTCCGTTTCCTTTCAGAACGGACTGTTATTTCAATCTTATTTTTAATTTAACAAGATGTTTGTTCTTTGTCAAGGGTGGATTTGGCTGGAATTGAACCCACATCAGAGCAATGCGAATGCTCTATTCTACCAATTGAAATACAGGCCCTTAGTTGAGCAATAATTCAATAAACTTTATGACTGTGGATAGCTTGTTTATAATGCTGGGAAAAAGAGTTAACTAACCCAATATTTACCTTTCGTCATTTTATCTTCTTTCTGTATAATGTTCGTTACTCCCTTTGTGGCTTCTTTAGCTTTCTTTGAAAGTGTGTTGTCGTCTAATTTTCCCAGTTCTGCTACTTTTTCTTTAAGAAAAGATTTATTATTCTGTTTTGGATTTTTTAGTATCTCGGACAAAAGATAGGACAATATATGTCCTACCCTAGGGCCAGACCTTATATTGAGTTGTTTCATTATATCATTACCTGATATTTCGATCATTTTGGCTGAAATTGGATCTTTAGATACTTTTTCAAACAAATATTTTAAATGCCTTAGTTTGTAGGGTTCTGCTTTTGGCACGCCAGATCCAATTCTGTCCGAATATCTTAGTTGCATTAATTCTGTAATATTTTCCTTACCTGCTTTTTTTAATAGCCTTCTTACAGACGATTCTCCTACCTCATCAACATTGTAATAAAAGAGGTGTAATCTTACTAATTTAACTATTTTTTCTCTATCTTTTTTAGGAAACTTAAGCCTTTGCAAGATATCATTGGTTATGTTTGCTCCTACAATTTCGTGATTATAAAAGGTAGCATTGAGTCCGGTACCCCTTTTTGTCCTAGGTTTTCCAACGTCGTGCAATAAAGCTGCCATTCTTACATAAAAAGAAAAGTTATTTTCACAGGCATAGTTTAAGCTCAAAAGATTATGCTCATATATTTGAAAAACATGATGTTTATTTTGAGCAACATTAAACCCCTCTTCTATTTCTGGAATGATATTTTTTAAAAGACCCAATCTCCTCAACGTTTCAATTCCTTTAGCTGCATCTTGAGACATAATAATTTTAATGAGCTCTTCTCTAATTCTTTCTTGCGAAACATCTTTTAGATCTTTTGCATTTTCTTTTATACCTTTTTTTGTTTTTTCTTCTATCTCAAAACCCAGAGTAATAGCGAATCTTACAGCTCTCATCATTCTTAGACTATCTTCAGCAAATCTTTTCTTAGGATCTTTTACCGCTCTGATTATTTTGTTTTCTAAATCTTTTCGTCCAGAAAAAGGATCTATAATTTCTTTTTTTAAATTCATTGCTAAAGCATTTACTGTAAAATCTCTCCTCTCTAAATCTTGCTCTATGTTGTTGGTCCATTTTATTTTATCTGGATGCCTTTTGTCAGTATATTGTTCGTCAATCCTATAAGGAGTAATTTCTATTTCTCTTAAGGATTGTTCTTCTGATTTAGTAACGACAGTTACAGTGCCAAATTTATTTTCATATACAGTTTTAAATCCTTTTTTTTGAAGCACTTTTTCTATCTCTTCAGGTTTTGCGTTAGTCGCTATATCCCAATCTTTAGGTTCAGCATTTCTTAAAGAATCTCTCACACATCCTCCAACAATAAAAACTTCAAAATTATTTTGTTCTAGTATTTTTAGGATAGATTTGACTTCTTTTGGTATTATCATGGTTTTAGTATGCTACAAACATTGATTTTTTTCAATTTTTTTGTTAAGTTTTAAAAGAAGCCCCCGTAGCTTAATGGATAAAGTTATGGGTTTCGGCCCCATAGATACACGTTCGAGTCGTGTCGGGGGTACAAGTAGAGGAGTTCTTTTATTTTATATTTTGTGTTAAAATATGAAATGATTAAAAAAATACTGGCGTCTGTAATTTTAATAAGTAGCTTAATCGTGCTCTTATTTCCCTCACAGAGTTTTGCTGTTAATAGTTATAAATTTCAGTATTTTAATGATGAGAACGCAAACAATAGATTTGACCAAGGGGAAGAAGGTTCAGATATTTATAGGGGTTGTTATGATGGACTTGTTCCTTGTGGAAAGAAAGTGGGGGTTGTTATATACAACAAAGACCTTTCAGAGGAAGAACAATGTCAAAGAGCTCCAGTGACAAAAGGTATTGTGCATTGTCAGCTTTGCCATGTTTTCGTTATGATTAATGGAATTATCAATTATATTTTTATTGATATTATCCCATGGCTTGCCATCTTTATGTTTGTGATTGGAGGAGTGATGTTTTATTTCGGAGGAGCTAAACCAGAGCTAACCTCAAAAGCTAAATCTTTAATAAAATCAGTGGCAATAGGACTAGGTTTAGCATATAGTTCTTTTCTGATAGTTGGATTATTTCTTACAGTTTTAGGAGCAGCTGAAGTAGGTCCAGTGAAAGAAGTTTGGGATAGTGATCATTTCTTTAAAATTAATTGTCCAGTAAGGGTTAATGAAAAATTAAAACCATGATTGGGCCCCTATAACTCAATTGGTAGAGTAGCGGCCTCTTAAGCCGTCTGTTTCAGGTTCGAGCCCTGATGGGGGCACTTAATATAAATATATGTTAAAAAAAGAACAAAAGTTAAAGGTTGCAAAAGATTATCAGTTACACGAAAATGACACAGGGTCAGCCGATGTACAGATTTCTTTGCTTACACAAGAGATTAAAAATCTTTTAGGTCACCTAAAAACTCATCCAAAAGATCAACATTCAAGGCGAGGACTTTTAAAGGCAGTAATTAAAAGAAAAAAGCTTTTAAAGTATCTTGAAAAGGAGAACAAGAGAAGATTTAATTCGGTTAAGAAAAAATTAGGTTTAAAGTAATATTATGGCCAAGCCAAAAGAACAAAGAGTAGAAGTTTTAATAGACGTTCAAAATCTTTACTATTCAGCTAGGAATCTTTTTAATTCTAAGGTTGATTTTAAGGGAGTTTTAGAAAAGGCGGTTGACGAGAGGAAGTTTATTAGAGCATTCGGTTATGTTGTATCAACAAAAACAGGGGAAGAAAAACCTTTTTTTGAAGCACTAACTTCTCTTGGGATAGAAACTAGGGTAAGAGAATTGCAAGAATTTTATGGAGGACAAAAAAAGGCTGATTGGGACGTTGGTATTGTCATAGACGCGGTTCGTACTGCTTCTAACGTAGATGTTATTGTGCTTTGTTCTGGGGATGGTGACTTTATTCCTTTGGTTGAATTTTTGAAAGCTCAAGGAAAAAGGGTTGAGGTAATGGCTTTTGGCAAGACTACTTCTTCAAAACTTCAAGAAGTTGCTGATGAATTTATGGACATGGGTCTAGACAAGAAAAAATATTTATTAAAAAAATGAAAGACACATTTCAACTAACTTTACAAAACAAAAAAATAGAGGTTGTTTTGGATGGATTTGCCGATCAGGCTTCAGGATCTTGTTTGGTTAAGCAAGGAGACACTGTAATTTTAAACACTGCTCAATTAGGAGAAGAAAAGCCAGAAATGGGTTTTTTCCCTTTAAGCTGCGAATATGAAGAAAAGTTTTATGCTACTGGTAAAATATTAGGCTCTCGGTTTATGAGAAGAGAAGGAAGGCCTTCTACTAATGCTGTTTTAATTTCCAGAATGATAGACAGGGCTGTAAGACCACTATTTCCTGAAGGATTAAAAAAAGAAGTTCAATGTATAGCAACATGTTTTAGTTATGAAGAAGAAAATGACCCTGCGCTTTTGGGTTTGAATGGTATTTCTTTAGCTTTAGGATTATCTGAAATTCCCTTTTTTGGTCCTGTCTCAGCCGTTAGGGTGGGAAGGGTGAACAATGAACTCATCTTGTATCCTAGTTATACTCAAAGAGAAGAAGGAGATTTAGATATTATTTTTGCTGGTACTGAGAAAGATGGAAAAGTATTAATCAATATGATTGAAGCAAAGTGCAATGAAGTGTCAGAAGATACTATATTAGAATCTTTTGATTTTGCAGAAAAGTTTTTAAAGCAGTTACTTGATTTCCAAAAAGATATTATTAATAAATACGGAAAGTCAAAGATTGAAGAAGCGAAAATCAATATTGATGTAACTTTAGAAAAAACAATAAAAG
>CAYVCP010000039.1:0-4546 GCA_964450565.1 uncultured Candidatus Saccharibacteria bacterium
TCATATTAAGTTTCTGGTGTTGTAGTAGGAACGTCTTGCGTTGTTGTAGCATTCTCATTTTCTTCCATATCTTCTCCTATTTTAGCAAAAGGATTAACTCTTCCAACCTTATTAGGTAAAGAAATCTTTTGAAAAGGTATTAATTGATTTAAAATCATAAGAGAATTCGCTACACAGCTTGCTTTTCCTCCTTTAGTATCAAAAACTGAAACTTTAGGCATATAAAAACCAGGATTTTTATAAACATAAAGAGGAGATTTTTCTGTTGAGGTAGCAGTATCTCCGAACTCCCATAAATAAGTTAAATTATCTTCATCTAGATCTGAAGCTTCTAATAAAAAGGTAAAAACATAATTGCTTTGTGTGGTTCCTTCGGTTGGAGCAACGTCACAAAAAGATATAATGGGAGGATTATTAGAACTCTGAACAAAAATATTGGTAAGGGCACTAGCTTCATGTAATTCCTCAATAATTGAATCTTTTGTTTTGTAATAATTAAATGTTCCTTTTACAGAAACATTTGCCCTATAATGCCCTTCTTTATATATACAAAGATTTTCTGCCTTATAATCCTTTCTTGAAGTTTCTTCTGTCTCTAACTCAAAAATTCCATCATTCTCGCAATCAAAACTATAAACAAAAGGTCCCTTAGCCCAACCATCAACAATAGCTAAAAGACTAATTGATGTTGATGCTGTTGTTGAAGTTGAGCTAGGTTGAAGTGTTACTGAAAATGAGGGTAATTTAATTTCTAAGGGATCTCTTAAGATGCCCCAGTCTATGTTTATTTGAGCTAAGGGTTGTTCTATCTCAGGTAAGGTTGCTACTGGACCAAAAAATATTCTAAGGATTAGAACACCAATACTAGCTAACACAGCTCCTGCTGAAACATACTGTACAATTCTTTTATCGGTAGATGACATCATATTTATCTATAATAAACCTTTACTTGCAAATTAAATTCTGGTAATTGCTCTCCGCTTTCTTTTAAAGAAATAGCTTGAGTTTCAATAATTCTAGAAGAGCTTTCAATTTTATTTAAAAAACTATCAAAAGAAGCAAAGGTTCCATCTAATACAATATTGAAATAAGCTTGTTTGGTTTTTATAGAAGGATCCTCCTCTGAATCTACATCTGATTGATCAATAGATTTCAAAATCATTCCGCTTTTTAATGCTTCATCATAAAAAAAACTCAACAATGAAGGTAGTGAAAAATCTTCTGGTAAAGCAACTGACATTATATTTAAAGATTGCTCATAATCTTCAAGCTCTGCTAACCTTTCTTTAAGGTTCTGGAAATAAAGTTTTTTTCTCTGGAGAAAATTAGTCTTTTTTGCTATTTGATCATTCAACCCTTGTATCTGAGAATATTCAGGTAAAATAAAATAAACAACACAAATAAATGAAACGAATAATAAAATTGGAATAAAAATTGCCTTATTCATGTTTTAATAAATCTTGTTTAAATTTAAAACTCAAAGTAAAATTAACAGCCCCCTCCTTGTCTAATAAGATATTGAAAACTTTTGAATCTTCTAATTTAGTATTATCTTTTAAAACTAAAACTTGTTCTCCCAGAGCCTGGAAACTGCTTGATTTAGCATTAATATGGGCAGTAAGATCTTTTACACTGAGTTCAAAAGAAATAAACTGAACTTGTGGATGACAAATTATTTTTAGGAAATAGAAAAATCTGCTCGCAAGTTTCCTTTCGTTGAAAATAATAGAAAAGTCTGATATTTTATTTGAAATTTCTCTTATCTCTTTTTCTGCTTTCTGGTTCTCAATGTCCTGATCTAAAGCAATAATTTGAGACTTTAAGCTATCTCTTTCTGCTTCTTTCAAAGGAACTTGTCCTGTGAAAAACAAGTATAAACCACAAGAAGCCACAAAAGGCACGAGACAAGCAAACACAACATAATTAACCCATTTTGGACTCTCTATTTTTTGTTCTGGAATTATTCTAAGTGGATTTTCTTTTGGCATATGTTAATTATCAAAACCCATCATAGCTGTTCCAACAGCTACAGAAAAAGAAGGGCCTATTTGATCTAAACGTTTTTGTAGTAAGGGATTAAAATCAATTTCAGAAAATGGTTTAGCTTTTTTAACTTTCATTTTAATACGAGTCTCAAAGTATTCCTCCAAACCAAATAAAGCGGCTGTTCCTCCAGACAAAATAAGGTGATCTATTTTTTTCCCTTCTTCCCTGTGAAAATTTTGGCAAACTTTTTCAATCTCAATGGCTAATGACTCAATCCTTGATAAAAGAATTTTGGAAACATCCTCTCTTTGAGGATCTAGACCAAATCTTTGTTTTAAATTTTCAGCTTCTGATAAAGATATCTGTAATGCTTCACTTAAATCTTTCGTTAAACTTGTCCCAGAAACATCAAAACTAAAACTCTGTTTTAATTTTTCATCTTCAACAATACTTACCGTGGTTGACTGCCACCCTATATCTACCATACAACTAGGTGCTTTTTGAAATTTACCTTTTGGAAAAGAGGATCTAATCAACCCGAATACCTCAGCTTCAATTCCCTTAATTTCAACTTGAGCTAATTGAGCCATTCTTTGATAATTTTTTAAAACAGAGTTAGGAACAGCGACCAAAAGAATCTTTAATTTAACGCCAGAAGACATTTGCTCTTTTTCAATAACCTGCCAGTCAAAAGTAACCTCTGAAAGAGGAATAGGAATATGGTGTCTCGCTTCAAACTCAACAGCTTGTTTAACTTCAGTTTCTGACATTGGAGGCAAATCAAAAGTAGTAAAAAAACTAGAAAAGTCTGGAATAGCAAAACTTGCTTTTTTTTGTTTTATTTGGGCCTTCTTTAAAACAGCTTGTAAAATTTGAGCCGTATCATCTGTTAAGAGCAACAGACTCTCTCCATGGAATGTTTTGACAGAATCTTCTGTTTGTGGCAATTTAAACTCAATATAGTTTTCTAACTTTATTTTCTTACCAGAAGAAGAAAGTTCCACTATTTTAATACTAGATGCTCCAACATCAATGCCCAAAGATTTTTTAGAGAATATTCCCATTTTTCAAAAAATAATATGTTAAATTTATTAGATATTCTTTTTCCACAATTCTGTTTACAATGTAAACGAGAGGGAAAGATAGTTTGTAATGATTGCCTATCAACAATCGAAATAGCAGAACACTTATTTTGTCCTTTTTGTGCTAAACCCACCGTAAAATGTAACAAGCATAAAAACAAGAACTTGGATGGACTTTTTTGTGCTTGTGATGCAAACCAATTTTTAGTACAAAAAATGCTAAAAAAGTTTACCAAAACACCTTACCTAAAAAGCTTATCCTATCCCTTGTCTTCATTAATAATAGCACACATTTTATTAACAGAAAACAAATCACTATTTGGGGAAAACTCAACTATTATACCAATGCCTATTTCTAATAAAGAAAAGAGGGAAATAGGATATAATCCAGCAGAAATTATTGCAAAAGAATTGACTTCTTTTTTTAAA
The DNA here is from genome assembly GCA_964450565.1 of uncultured Candidatus Saccharibacteria bacterium. Taxonomy (GTDB): domain Bacteria; phylum Patescibacteriota; class Minisyncoccia; order Minisyncoccales; family CG1-02-41-26; genus CAYVCP01. Next base: position 3,498 of record CAYVCP010000039.1, read on the forward strand.
ACAAAAAGAAATTCTTCTCTGGAAACTGTGTTTTTAGTTGATTGTGTTTTTTCTGATCCTTCATTATTTGAAGAAAAAGCTCAAGCCTTGAAAGAGAAAGGGATAAAGAGAGTTTTTGGAATAAGTGTTTGCCGAGTGCATTATTAGGTGATAAACTAATTAAAATACATGATTAAAACAATTATCTTTGATTTAGCAGAGGTTATTATAACAGGTTTTTATGGCATAGAAGATGATTTGAAAAATCATCTTAAATTACCACCATTAGAAATAAAGACAAAACTACAAGGACCAGAGTTTAGATTGTTGATGGAAGATAAAATCAATGAAGATGAGTTTTGGAAGAAAGTTATTGAAAGAAATAATTGGCAAATTCAAATAAATGTGTTTAAAGAAGCCATCAGAAACAACTTTAAAGAAATCCCAGGAACAAAAGATATTATAAAAAAACTGAGAAAAGAGGATCTTAAAATAGCTCTGCTTTCTGATCACTCAAGAGAATGGATAAATTATTGTGAGAATAAATTTAATTATCAAAAATTATTTCACTACACCCAATATTCTTTTGAAGTTCAATGTTGTAAGACAGACAAAAGAACATTCGAAATTCTCTTAAAAAAGATGAAAGAGAAATCAAAACATTGCCTTTTCATTGATGATAGTAAACAAAATATAAAAATAGCTCGCTCAATAGGTCTTAATACAATTCTCTTTCAAGACCAAGAACAACTAAAAAAAGACTTGTCGTCTTTCTTGGTAAAAATATAAATAAAGTTTTTAATTTTGTTAATGCTTTAGGTTTTGAAACTTATTTTTTGAAAATAATTTCTAGCCACTTCTGATTCCTTAAATTATTTATCTCGTTTTTGATAATTTGAAAATTACCAGATAATTCATCAATATCTTTTTTTGAATATAAATAATAAGTTCTTGTCCCGAATTCATCATTTTTGGTTGCTTCAGTATAATAATCATTATATTTCATTGATAAACGAACAATGCCGAGGCGCTTTGCGCCGAGGCAACATCTTACGATTTTACAAAAAGTG
>CAYVCP010000040.1:0-4127 GCA_964450565.1 uncultured Candidatus Saccharibacteria bacterium
TCAACCCCAAGAGTTTTGGCTTCCTTGACGAATTTTTCTTCTTTTTTATCATCCTCAAACTCAAAATCCCCTCTCTTTGAAAGAATTGAAGCCATAGAAGCTCTTTCTTTCTTTTCTCTGTCTGTGAAAGCAAGACCCTGCATTGCTGCTGTAATGTCTGGTGAAGACATGCCTTCCAGCCTGGCCTGTGTTTCTGCATCAACCCCCCACTTCTTCTTTCTACTTGCCTCATAAGACCCACGCTTTCTTAAATGAAATTTTTCAGCTGTCTTATGTATCGCTTTCCTTTTTTCTTCTCGACCTTCTTTAGTGAATCCTCTAGTTCCTTTTCCTGCGATAAGGCCTCCAAGACCCGATCCAACAATGGCTGCGGTAGTAGCCGGACGCTTGGCTGTCCATTTAGCAGCACCCAGCCCTTTTGTTTTTAGTTTTTGAGCTCCTGCTTTCGCTTTACTTGTTGCCTTGCTTGCAACTCCCATAATAGCTCCTGTTCCTGCTGTGTTTGTTTGCATTGTCAGAATGAACCCAAAAACCATAAAAGCAAGACCCAAAACAAACGGAGTTATTTCAGTTAACAACCCTCCAGTTGGGTCGTTCGGATTTGCTGTTATGAAATCATCTCCCTTAACCAAAACATATTTCGATAGATAAAGGAAAAAAGCTCCTGGTATAGCAATAAAAGCCCATTGTATAAACGTGCTCCACCATTGTTCAAAGTATTTTTTGCTTTGAGGAAATATCCAAGCAAAGAAAGCTAGGGGAGATAGAATTACTAAAAACCAAATAATGATAGGTCTCAATAAAAAGATGGCACAATAAAGCAAAAGAATGAAAGACGCAAAAGCAGCGTAAAAGAAAAGCATTATAGCGCCTGCAAACACACCGGGTTCTTTTAAAAGATTAGTAAAATTCGCTTGCAATTTATCGTTTTGATCGCTGAATACTTTAACAATTTCTTCAAAAGAAATGTCTTTTAAGAAAAAGTTTGCGATTATATTAGCAAAGTCTACTATAACACCACAGAAGACGGGGGTGAAATTAATGAGCAAGGCAACAAGTAAAAGATTAACAAAAACTTTTTTAGTATTAAATCCCGCTATATTTAAAGAAGTTGCAAGCCCTATATATGCTAAGCCCAAAATAAAAAACATATTCACTAAATCACGCAGTAATGTCCAACCAAGGTTAATGGCTCCATTGCTTGCAGGATTGGTAAAAGAAACTTGCCAAGGGTTTCCTGTGGCCCAAATAAGAAGGCTGTTTGCTATTTGCAAAACTTTCTCTGAAAAGAAAAGAGCTAATCTTAGAATTAAAGCAACAATTGCTGAAGCTGAGTCCATTGCTGCATTACCTATAAAATTAAAGGGATTCCAAATGGCGTATACTTTAGAGAGGGGGATAAAAAGAAAAAATAATAAAAAAACAGACGTCAATAAAAACAATCTTTTTTCAAAAATATATTTGAAAATTGATATTTTCTTATTGTCCTTTTTCATTCAATAATTATACCAAAATAAGGGTTACTCAACAACAAAGGTTTTGGTTAAATTAATCCAGTTATCCACAAGAAGAGTTTGAGCCCTTTGCTGTGGATTGATTTGATTTTTTTGTAGCCAGCTTATTGTCTTTTCTTTGTCTCCCTTTAATAACAAAACTAAGTTATTTAATAATATTTTTCTGGGATGAGAAAAACCAGTGTTAACTATTTTAGAAAACAATTTTATATCAACGTTAGGTTTTTTAATATTTTTGATTTCTATTAAAGCAGAGTCAACCTTTGGTTTTGGAGTAAAAGAATTTTTTGAAATAAAGAATTTTATTTTAGGATCAGAAAAGAATTGACAAAAAACACCAATTTTTTGCATTCTTGGAGAAACAGAGCACAATCTTTGAGCAATCTCTTTTTGTAGCATAATGAACATTTGCTCTGGCGGGTTGTCTGTTTCTAAAAATCTCATTAAGATTGCCAAGCCACTGCTATAAGGGAGATTGCTAATTATTTTATAACGCTTTAAGTTTGGCTGAAAATTTAAAGCATCATCGTTAATAACTTCAACATTTTTTATATCAAGCATTGTAGCTAATCTTTTATCTTTTTCAACTGCAATAACCCTTTTTACTTTTTTTGCTAGTTCTCGTGTAAGAGCTCCAAGGCCAGGACCTATCTCTAAGACAGCATCGTTTTCTTTTAAATTTGCGCAAGATACTATTCTTTTAATTATCGTTCTTGAAATTAAAAAATTCTGTCCCAGTTTTTTAGAAGGAAAGATATTGTTTTTTTTCAATGTTTGTTTAGTATACATGTGGATAACTATTGAATATTATACTCTTTTTCCATATAATAGAAACAAAGGTTTTATAAATAAATAAGATTTATTCATATTAAAGTTAAATTGTTGATTGCTCATTGTAGGAGATCTATTAAGTCTCCGTTTTTATATTGTGGAGTTGCTATTTTATTATTTTGTATAATTTTTGCTCTCATCCCTATTTCAAAGGGAGAAAATGATGATAAGGGTAAAATTTTTGACGATAGCCAGTATTTATTTTCAGGAAACAATACATCCTTAAGTTTTTTAGATTTAAATGTAATAGATGGTGTTGTATTAGAACCAACAGCACCACCGTTTTTAATTAGTGGAAAAGCACTCGGTTCCTTAGTTGACTTTGGATCAAAACAAGAGATTGAGCATTATATTGTTGAGAAAGGGGATACTTTAGGAGGAATTGCTACAAAGTTTGATATTTCTTTAAATACTTTATTCTGGGCTAATAATTTAAACTCAAAGACTGTTTTAAAAGTAGGGCAAGAGCTTACTATCTTACCAATTTCAGGAGTTGTGCATATTGTACAATCAAGAGATACTTTGAGCGAAATAGCAGAAGTCTATCAAGCAGACATGAAAGAGATTGTATCATTTAACAATTTAGGCAATGAGGGCAAGATATGCGCTGGTGATTTTATTATTGTTCCAAATGGTGTTAAACCTAAGGTAACACAACAATATGCTCGGGTACCGGTATCTCAAAGTTATTTTATTTGTCCCATACCATCACCTTGTCGTATTACCCAGGGCCTGCATTGGTATAATGCAATTGATTTTAGTAACGGAAAGTGTGGAGAACCTGTCTATGCTGCTGCTGAAGGCAATGTACAAAGAATAGGATACACTGCTTTGGGGGGTAATTATGTAAGAATTATTCATCCTAATGGTGTCGTAACTTATTATGGACATCTATCTGAACAAGCCGTAAACGCAGGACAACAGGTGTACCAAGGACAAATTATCGGATATATTGGCTATTCTGGAGTTACGATACCAAAGGGGCCTGCTGGATGCCACTTGCATTTTGATGTTAGGTTTGCTGAAAATCCATTTCAAGGATATAGCGTTGGAACTCAATTTTAAAACCCCTTAGGAGGGGTTTTATTTTCTTACTCTTGTTTTTCTTCTTCTGTTTCTCCTTTTTCTATTTGTTCTACACTTCTTACGTCTATTTTCCATCCAGTTAATTTTGCTGCCAATCTTACATTTTGACCATCTTTTCCAATAGCTAAAGAAAGTTGATCGTCTGGTAAGATAGCCCTCGCTTTATTTTTAGGAAGTATTTTTACTTCAAGCACTTTGGCTGGAGACAAAGCATTAGCAATATATTTTTCTGGATGTTCGTCCCATTCAATAATATCTATTTTTTCTCCACCAAGTTCATTAGTGACAGCTAATATTCTAGTTCCTCTTTGCCCCACTAAAGAACCAATAGGATCTATCCCTTCTTCTAGAGCTTTGACTGCTACTTTACTTCTAGACCCTGCCTCTCTGGCAATAGATTTTATTTCAACTTGATTTGTCCCAATCTCAGGTACTTCAAGCTCAAATAATTTAGAAATTAATTTGGGATAAACCCTTGATAACACAACTTGTGCTCCTTTAGGGTTTTGTTCTGTTTCCAAGATATAAAATTTTAGACGTTGTCCTGGTTTATAAAATTCTCCAGGCACCTGTTCTTTTTTAGGAAGAATACCTGAAGTTCTACCAATATCTAAGAAGATAACGTTTGGCTCTATTCTTTGCACGATACCAGAAATTATTTCCCCTTCTTTATCTTTAAACTCTTTAAAGGTTTCT
>CAYVCP010000041.1:0-3689 GCA_964450565.1 uncultured Candidatus Saccharibacteria bacterium
CCAGAAAAAGCAATGAAATTATTAGATGAATCCGTGGCTTATCTTACAGTTCATACTAAGGATAAGATTTTAGAGCCACATCATATCACAAAGGTAGTTTCTGAAAAAACAGATATTCCTTTAGAGAATTTAGCAGAAAAAGAAAAGGGTCTTTTATTAAATCTTGAAGAGCAAATTCATAAAAGATTAGTTAATCAAGAAGAAGCAGTAGAAGCGGTTTCTAATGCCTTAAGAAGGGCTAGGGCAGAAGTTAATACGAGAACAGGTCCTATGGGCTCTTTCTTGTTCTTGGGTCCTACGGGCGTAGGTAAAACAGAACTTTCTAAAATTTTAGCTGATATTTACTTTGGTTCTGAAAAAAGAATTATTAGATTTGATATGTCAGAATTTCAAAACCTTGTAGATATTCACAGATTACTTGGTACAAGAGAGGAAAATGGTCTTTTAACCACAAAGGTAAAAGAGGATCCTTTTAGCCTTGTTTTACTCGATGAGCTTGAAAAGGCACATAAAAATATATTAAACTTATTCCTACAGGTATTAGATGAGGGATGGGTCACTGATGGTTTGGGAAGAAAGATTGATTTTAAGAGTACAATTATCATAGCAACAAGCAATGCAGGCAGTTCTCTAATAAGAGAAGATGTAAAAATAGGGAGAGATAATGCAGAAATTAAAGAACGACTTTTGACCTATTTGACAGAGAAAGGAATTTATAGGCCAGAGTTTATTAATAGATTTGACAGCGTTGTTTGTTTTAAACCTTTGACAAAAGATAATTTATTGAAAATATCCCATTTAATGTTAAAGAAATTACAGCAAAATCTTTTAGATAAGGGAGTAAAGTTTGAGATTACTTTAGAATTGAAAGAAAAGATAGTAGAGATGTCCTATGACCCAAGGTTCGGAGCCAGAGAAATGACAAGAGTTATTCAGACAGAAGTAGAAAATGTTTTGGCCAAAGCCTTGTTAAGTGGACAATTAAAAAGAGGCAAAAGAGTAAAGGTCGATCAAAATTTTAATTTAAATATTTTATAATGACAAAAGGAATAACAGCAGTTCTTATCGTTGTGTCTTTGGTGATTTTAACAGGTGCTGTTTTAATAGGCACTGGAACCATATCTCCTTTTTCAAAACCAGGATCAGGAGATGTTATAGAAGAAGCTTTAATAGATTTTCTTAAAGCAGAATCTTTTAGGGCAGATGGCTCATTGACTTTAACAGCTGATACCCAAACAGATCAGGGACCACAACAAGCCAGTCTTTCTTTCGGCTTCAGTAATGCGATAGATGCTCTAGACAAGGACTTGTTAAAGGATGATTTATTGTTAGATGTTGAAATCAAAACAGAGGGCATGAGTTTTTCTGCTACTTTGGGAAGTATAATCATAGGAAAAGACTTTTATTTCCAACTTTCTAATCTTCCTCCTTTTCTTCCTCTACCCATTGACCTTACAGAAATAGAAGATCAATGGTTTCTGTTTAACATGGAAGACGTGGGAGCTATTTTAGGTATTGAGTTAGATCCTACTTTTGGAGAAGGATTAGGACAAGCAGAAGATGAATTTCTTTCTGTAATTAAGGGAAAAGGATTGTTTGAAGTAAAGGAAAACATGGGAGAAGATGAGGTAGGGGATCATTATTTGGTGAGCCTTAACAAGGGCGCTGTCAAAAAAATGGGACCAGAAATATTAGAATTTGCAAAGAAATATGCCACAGAAGAGCAAAGGTTACAATATGAAACTGAGGCTCAAGAAGTAATAGAAGAGTTTCCTGGTCAGATAGATGTGCTATGGGCTCAAACTGGAGGCGTTGAATTTGAGGTTTGGATAAAAGGTTCTTTGTTAAGAAAGATATTATGGCAGAAGAAAATAGCAATTGATACAACAGCAGAAATGCTTGAAATGATTCCAGAGAGCGGAGCCATAAAAGGAGATTTAAATGTTGTTTTAGAAGCTCAGTTTTCTGATTTCAATAAAGATTTTAATATTGAAGCTCCAGCTCAAGCAACTCCATTTGAAGAATTATTGGGTTTGATATTTGGTAGTTTTGCTGAGCCAGTAGCAGAAACAGAATAAAAACTAAACGTCCTCTTTGTAGAAAGGGGATTTTAGTTTACTATAAAAACCTTTACTTCTTTGCTCTATTATGTTATAATATCACAGATATGAATAAAGTATTATTTAAATGGTTTTTATATATTTTCTTAGGATTGATCGGTATTTTTAACTGGGAGTATATTTGTTTATACACAGACTATAGATTTTTAAGAGGACATATAGCACAAGCTAGAGAGATAACATCAAAATATATTATTAAAATACCTGAAATTAATTTAATATCACCCATTGTTTTTGCTGAAAATGCAGATATGAAAACAGCGTTAGAAAAAGGAGTTTTACATTATCCTGGATCTGCGTTGCCAGGAGAGGAGGGTGTTATAACTTTTCTAGGACATTCAGCTCCACATAATTGGCCAAAGAATGATAATTACTATTGGGTATTTTCAGAATTAAATAATTTGGAAAAAGGAGATCATTTTTCTCTTTATTTCAATCAAGACCAGTATTTTTATAAAGTAGTTAGTAAGTATTTTTTGAATAAAGGTCAGGAAACGCCTGTTTTTGAGAACAAAAAACAAACACTCATTTTAATTAGTTGTTGGCCTCCTGGTAAGAATTCAGAAAGAATTGTTATTGAGGCTACGTTAAGATAAAAAATATGAAAAAAATAATTATAATTTCATTGCTATTGTTACCAACTTTAGCTTTCGCTGTTTCTCCTACAATATTAACAGATAACGCCACTAAAGTTGAAATAAATTCTGTTGTTTTGAATGGTCAAATAACAGATCACGGTAGAGCTGTTGATGAGATTTATCATGAATCAGAGGTTTGGTTTGAATACGGACAAAATCTTTCTTATGGCTCTAGAACACAAAAAAAGAATGTGCCAGGAGTTAACTCTGTATCACAGAATGTTTCAGGGCTTTCTGCTTGTACTACTTATCATTTTAGGATGGTTGCAGAAAACAAATCAGAAAAGTCTTATGGAAAAGACATGGTTTTTAGAACACAATGTAAGGTTAATACAGGAGTTTTAATTGAAGTAAAAAACTTAACAAAGGGAGGACAGTATCAAAAAGAAATTACAGCAGATCCTTATGATAAACTATCTTTCAGGATATCTGCTGAATCAACAGGCATACAGACAGCAGAGAATGTAACGGTAAAAAATACCTTACCTCAAAATATTTCTTTTATTGGTAACCTAAAGATTGCTTCAAAAACTGACACAAGGGATATTACTAAAGAAGCTATTGAAATAGGGGACATAGAACCAGGTGATTCTGTCACTATTACTTTTGATGCTCAGGTTGGAGATGCTTATAATCTTCCCACAGGATTAAATACTTTAATTAATATTGTAATGGTCTATACGAGAGATGTAGCTTCTACAAAAAGCGCAACAATCAAGGTTGTGGGTACAGGGGTTGGAATACCAACAAATGTTAACACGGGGATAGTAACCGATATTCTTTATTCTATTCTTTTACCCTTGGTAATTGCCATATTATTAATTTGGATTTTTAGATCGCGCATAGTTGGGTTTGATAAAGGTATTAAAGAAAGAAAGAACAAAGTTGATGATTATAGAACTAATAAAAAGTTAAAGAAAGTAGTAAGAAA
>CAYVCP010000042.1:0-3308 GCA_964450565.1 uncultured Candidatus Saccharibacteria bacterium
TTTATTAGCTCTATCTATCGGAGGGACATTGTGGGGGGTCACAGGAGCCATCTTAGCCATACCTCTGACCGGTGTTTTGTTTGAGGTTTCAAGGGATTATCTATCTAAAATGAGAAAAGAAAAAGAGTCCCTTTTATGAGTCTTTTCATCATAGCAACACCCATAGGAAATTTAAGCGATATATCATTACATTCCTTAGAAGTTCTAAAGAATGTAGATTTAGTTTTAGCGGAAGACACGAGAGAAAGCATAAAGCTTTTAAATCACTTTAATATTAAAAAACCTCTTTTATCTTATCATCAACATTCAAAAATTAATAAAATTAATCAAATTATTGATTTATTAAAAAAGGGTAAAGATCTTGCATTAGTATCTGACGCTGGAACACCGGGTATATCAGACCCGGGTAATAAATTAGTAGCAGAGGTTGCAAAAGAAAATATTAAGGTTGTGCCTATTCCTGGAGCTTCTGCTTTAGTTACAGGATTAAGTGTTTCTGGTTTCCCGACAGACAAATTTATCTTTTTAGGTTTTCCTCCACAAAAAAACAAAAGAAAAGCATTTTTTGATAAAGCTTTATCTTCTGAATACACTGTTTGTTTTTATGAGTCTCGTTACAGGATTTTAAAAACCCTAAAAGAGCTTAAACAAAGAGAGATTGTTGTTTGTAGGGAATTAACGAAGAAATTTGAAAGTATTTATAGGGGAGCTGCAGATGATGTTATTAAAGCATTACAAAATGATACTACGAAGGGTGAGTTTGTTGTAATCTTAAGGGGTATAAAGAATTAATCTCTTATAGTTTTTTGGATAAAATCATAGGAATCAAGGGAAAAATATGATAAAGTAACTTATTATGAAGAAGATATTTATTACAACAGCCATTGATTATGTTAATGGATTACCTCATCTAGGACATGCCTTAGAGAAAATTCAAGCAGATGTTCTAGCAAGATATTATCGACTATTAGGATATGATGTTTTGTTGCTTACAGGAACAGATGAAAATAGTTTGAAAAATGTTAGACAAGCAGAGAAAGAAGAAATAGAAGTAAAAGAATATGTTGATCAACAAGCCACGAAGTTTAAAGCTTTAGGATCTGTTTTTAATTTAAGTTTTGATGATTTTATTAGAACTACAGAGAAAAGGCACATTAAAGCAGCTCAAAAACTTTGGCTTGCTTGTGAGAAAAATATTTATAAAAAGCAGTATAAAGGGCTTTATTGCGTTGGGTGCGAGGAATTTTATAAAGAAAAAGAATTGATCAATGGGCTATGCCCAGAACACAAAACTCTACCAGAACAAGTTGAAGAAGAGAATTATTTCTTTGCTTTGTCTAAATATCAAAAAGAAATTAAAGAAGTTATCGAACAACAAAGAGTGAAAATAATTCCCGAAGGGAGAAAAAAAGAAATTTTAAGTTTTATAGATCAAGGATTGCAAGATATTTGTATCTCTAGATCTAATAAGAGAGCAAGAAATTGGGGCATAGATGTACCGAATGATAATTCTCAAAAGATGTGGTGTTGGTTTGATGCTTTAAGTAATTATATTTCAGCCTTAGGGTATGGCATAGATTCTGATAAATTTGATCAGTTTTGGACAAAAAATAATGAAATTGTTCACGTAATCGGTAAGGGGATCTCTAGATTCCATGCTATTTATTGGATAGGAATACTTTTGTGTGCTGAACTAAATTTACCTAGCAAAATATTTATACATGGCTATATTACAGTGAATAATCAAAAGATGTCAAAAAGTATTGGCAATGTTGAAAATCCCTTTGACCTTCAGCAAAAATATGGCACAGACCCTGTAAGATATTTTCTTTTAGCTGGCTTTTCTCCTATTGAAGATGGAGATTTTTCTTACGAAAAGTTTGAAAGCAAGTATAACGCTGACTTAGCAAATGGTTTGGGAAACTTAGTGAGTAGAATTACTAATTTAGCAAAAGAAAAGATTAAATTTACATCAAAGCATGAAATGCCAGATGATTATAAAAAAGCAGTTGAAGGTTTTCAGTTTAACAAAGCGCTTGAAATAATATGGCAATATATTCATGATTTAGATGCTGAAGTGGAAAAGAAAAGACCGTGGGAACTTAGCAAAGAAGAATTAGTTACCTTTTTAAATAAGTCTTTTACTAGTCTTAGTTTGATAGCATTTCTTTTAACTCCTTTTTTACCAGAGACATCAGATAAAATAAAAGATCAATTACATCAGGCAGAGAAAATAAATCTTTTTCCAAGGTTATGATGATTGATACTCATGCGCATTTAAATTTTGAAGCTTTTTCAGCGGATAGAGAGGATGTGATTAGAAGAACCTTGCAAGGGAAAATGCAAATTATTAATGCATCTTCTAATTATAAGACATCTGTTTTGGCTGTTGAGATGCAAAAAAAAGGTGTTTTTGCATCTGTTGGATTGCATCCAATAAATATTAAACAGACAGTCATTGATCAAACAAATAGACCAGAAGATGTTTTAGAAGAAATTTTTGACTATAAAAAGTATAAGGAATTAGCAAAAAGAGCTATAGCTATTGGAGAAATAGGATTAGATTATCTAAGGAAGCCAGAGGATAATAACCATTTATCATTATTTAAGAAAAAACAAAAAGATATTTTTTTACAACAACTTAATTTAGCTAAAGAATTGAATTATCCTATTATACTTCATTGTAGAAAAGCACACGACGAGATGATTGAGATTTTAAAGAGTTTCAAACTTAAGGGAGTAGTGCATTGTTTTACGGGCAATATGAAACAGGCAAAAGAATATCTGTCTTTAGGGTTTTATTTAGGATTTAATGGGATTATTTTTAAATTAAATGTTGATGGTATTATTCAAAAAATACCTTTGGAAAGAATATTATTAGAAACAGATTGTCCTTTTTTATCTCCTCCTCAAGTGTCAAGAGAAAGAAACGAGCCATTGAATATTAAATATATAGCTGAAAGAATATCAGAATTGAGAAAAGAACCATTGGAAAAGATAAAAAAAATAACTACACAAAATGCCAAAGAGCTTTTCTCTCTTTAAAAATTCAGGAAAATAATTTATAATAACAAATCTTTATGAAAGAATACGATCCTAAGAAAATAGAGAAAAAATGGCAAGATTTCTGGGATGATCAAGAATCATACAAGGCAGAGGACTTTTCAAAAAGCCCTAAGTTTTTTTTATTAGTGGAATTCCCTTATCCTTCAGGGGCTGGGTTGCATGTTGGTCATTGTAGGTCTTATACAGCCATGGATATAATAGCGAGAAAAAAAAGAATGCAAGGATTTAACGTGTTGTATCCT
>CAYVCP010000043.1:0-1090 GCA_964450565.1 uncultured Candidatus Saccharibacteria bacterium
AAGAAATGAAAGAGTGCTATTTAGATTATGCCATGACAGTTATTGTCTCAAGAGCACTACCTGATGTAAGGGATGGTTTAAAGCCAGTGCACAGAAGAATTCTTTTTGCAATGTTAGAGGACGGTTTGAGGCATAATGTTAAGTTTAGAAAATCAGCTAATGTAGTTGGGCTTTGTTTGGGAAGGTACCATCCACGTGGAGACTTAGCTGTTTATGATGCTTTAACTAGAATGGCTCAAGATTTTTCTTTAAGGTATCCCTTAATTCAGGGACAAGGTAATTTTGGTAGTATTGATGGTGATGGGGCTGCAGCTATGAGGTATACAGAGTGTAGGCTTTCAAAAATTGGAGAAGCAATGCTTCAAGACATTGAGAAAGATACTGTCAATTTTATACCAAATTATGATGGAGTAAGAAAAGAACCAGTAGTTCTGCCTTCTCCTTTACCACAATTACTTTTAAATGGCTCTTTAGGTATTGCGGTTGGTATGGCAACTAACATTCCACCCCATAATGTTTCTGAAATTTTACAAGCTACTATTCATTTGATTGACCATCCAAACTCAACAACAGAAGATTTGTTTGAGTTTGTTAAAGGCCCCGATTTTCCAACAGGAGGTGTAATTTATGGGAAGAAAGGTATAATTTCATCTTATGCCCAAGGAAGGGGTCCGATTCTAGTAAGAGGGAAAGCAGAGATTAAAGAACAAAAAAAAGATAGCTATCAAATCATTATTTCTGAAATACCTTACCAGGTTCAAAAATCTACCTTAGTACAACAATTTGCAAAATTGATTGAAGACAAAAGGGTGGATGGGGTAAAAGATATCAGGGACGAATCTGATAGAGAGGGTATGAGAATCGTTATTGACTTGAAAAAGGAAGCTTTTCCTAAAAAAGTTTTGAATGCTTTTTATAAATACACTGATCTGCAGAAGACTTTTCATTTAAATATGATGGCTATTGTTGATGGGATACAACCCAAAGTTCTTTCTTTGTCAGATGTTTTGAATTATTATCTCAAACACAAACAAGAAGTTATTATTAGAAGAACGAAGTATAATTTAGATAAAGCAAAAGAAAGAGGCCA
>CAYVCP010000043.1:1100-3189 GCA_964450565.1 uncultured Candidatus Saccharibacteria bacterium
TTAGAGGGTTTAATGATAGCTTTGAACAATATTGATGAGGTGATTAAAGTTATCAAGCAGTCAGAGAGTAAGCTACAAGCTCAAAAAGCTTTGGAAAAGAAATTTAAGCTATCTGTAGCGCAAAGTATTGCTATTTTAGAAATGAAGCTTGCAAGTTTAGCTAAACTAGAAAGAACAAAGATAGAAAATGAGCTTTTAGAAATTAAACAATTCGTTAAAGAACTAGAGTTTATCTTGAAAAATCCCAAGAAACAAAAAGAGGTAATGAAACAAGAGTTAGAAGAAATACAAGAACAATATAAGGATGCGAGAAAGACAAAAGTTGTCATTGGAGAACCCGGAGAAATAGAACAAGAAGACTTAATTCCAAAAGAAGAAACCATTCTTTCTTTAACGCAAGGGGGTTACATTAAGAGAGTTAAACCCTCTTCCTATAAAATACAAAAAAGAGGAGGGGTTGGGGTAACTGGTATGGACATTTCTCAAGAAGATATGGTAGATCAATTTGTTGTAGCTAATACTTTAGATCAATTATTATTTTTTACTGATTACGGTAAGGTTTTTCAAAGTTTTGTTTGGGAAATTCCTGATATGAAAAGAACAGCTAAGGGAAGGGGACTATTGAATTTTTTAGAAATATCTCAAGAAGAGAAAGTTTTAAGTTTAATTAGTTACAATAAAGATAATGCGAATAAAGAAAAAAAGTATTTAGTTATGGTAACTAAACATGGTATAATTAAAAAGACAGAACTTTCTGCTTTTGCGAATGTAAGAAAAAGCGGTTTGGTAGCTTTAAGATTACAACCGGGTGATAGTTTGAGAAAAGCAATAATCGTATCAGAGAATGATGAAATATTGTTAGTTACTAAACATGGCAAATCTATCAAGTTTAAAGAAAAAGATATTAGGCCCATGGGTAGATCGGCTGCTGGAGTACGGGGAATTAAAATAGTAAAAGAGGATGAGATAATCGGAATGGATAAGGCGCATAAAGTAGAAAGACATTTATTGCTTATTACAGAAAACGGATATAGCAAGAGAACAAAGGTTGCAGAATATAGATTACAAAACAGAGGAGGGTCTGGTATCAAAGCAGCTCGCATTACAGAAAAAACAGGTAACATTGTTTTCTCTAAAATAGTGGGAAAAGAGGATGAGGACATTATTGTGATTTCTAATAAAGGGCAAGTGATCAGGGCAGCATTAAAGTCTATTTCTATTATAGGGAGAGCTTCTTCTGGGGTTAAGGTAATGAAACTAAAACAAAACGATAAAATAGCTTCAGCCATTGTCCTTGGGACATTAGCTAGGACATAAATATTATGTCAGAATTTGTAAATCCTAATGAGGTATTAGAACAATTAGATTTAAAAAAGGATATGACTGCTGTTGATTTTGGTTGTGGCGCTGGGTCATGGGTTATACCTTTGTCAAAGATATTAGAAGATGGGCTAATTTTTGCTATTGATGTTCAAGAAACAGCGTTGTCTGCCTTGGAAGCTAATCTCAAATTACACAAAATTACCAATATAAGAAAAATTTTAGGGGACGTTGAATATAGGATAGCTGCTCTTAAAGACTCTTCTTATGATTTGGTTTTAATGACCAATCTTTTATTTCAAGCTGAAGATAAAAAGGCAGTTTTTGAAGAAGCATATAGGGTGTTAAAGAAAAATAGTATCTTATTGGTTGTAGATTGGACAGAGGAGTCTTCATTGGGACCCAGCATCTCTAAGGCAGAAATAAGAAACATGGGGAAAGAAACAGGATTTCAAATCCAAAAAGAATTTAGCGCAGGTGATTATCATTTCGCTATCATTTTTAAAAAGTAATGAAAATAAAATTATTACTAGGGTTATCTTTTATTTTATTAACAGGTTTTAGTAACGTTTTTGCAGTAGGTTTACCTGATGGAGCAGAGTGTTGTAATTCTAGCGAATGCGAAAGCGGTTTTTGCGAATGTAGTCCTAGCGATGATTGCGCAAGAAAAAACGACGGTACTGTTAAGGGGAACTCTGGTATTTGTGGTCCCAATGGTGCTGTGATTTGTCCTTTTTCCAAATATACAAACTTAGAATCTATTCTAAAA
>CAYVCP010000044.1:0-3047 GCA_964450565.1 uncultured Candidatus Saccharibacteria bacterium
ATTTAACGTGTTGTATCCTATGGGTTGGGATGCTTTTGGGCTTCCTACAGAGAATTATGCTATTAAAACAGGTAAAAAGCCAAGTGTAGTTACAAAAGAAAATACAGTAGTTTTTAAAAGGCAAGAAAAAAGCATGGGTCTTTCCATTGATTGGTCTAGAGAAATTAATACCACAGATCCTTCTTACTATAAATGGACGCAGTTAATATTTTTAAAACTTTTTGAGAATGGCCTTGCCTATAAAGCTTGTATGCCTATTAACTGGTGTACTTCTTGTAAGATAGGTTTATCAAACGAAGAGGTGGTTGATGGAAAATGCGAACGATGTGGGGGAGAAATAATACAAAAAGAAAAAGAACAATGGATGCTTAAAATTACAAATTATGCTGAAAGATTAATTAAGGATTTGGAATTGGTTGATTTTCCCGAAAGAGTAAAGAGTTTGCAAAAAGATTGGATAGGTAAGTCTTCTGGTCATGAAATACAGTTTCAAATCAATGACATTAAAATTCCTGTATTTACGACAAGGTTAGAAACAATTTTTGGATGTACATATCTCGTATTATCTCCCGAACATCCTTGTTTAAAAAAACTTAACATTAAAAATGAGAAGTTAGTAAAAGAGTATATAGAAAAATCAAACAAGAAGTTAGAAAGAGAAAGAATTAAGAAAGAAAAAGAAAAAACAGGCATTAAAATAGAAGGTGTTGAAGCTATAAATCCAGTTACACAAAAAAGTATTCCTATTTTTGTGGCTGATTATGTTTTGATGAATTATGGAACTGGAGCTATTATGGCGGTTCCTTCTCACGATCAAAGGGATTTTGATTTTGCTACAAAATATAATTTGCCCATTATTGAAGTTGTGAAGTCGGATGATAGCTTAAAAAAACAACCATTTTGTCAAAATGGGACAATGGTTCATTCTGGTGAATTTAATGGTTTAAGGTCAGAAATTGCCAAAGAAAAGATGGGTGTTTGGCTGAAAGAAAAGAATATGGCAAAATCTGTCACTTATTTTAAGTTGAGGGATTGGATATTTTCTCGTCAACGTTATTGGGGGGAACCGATTCCTATGATAGAATGTCCTTCTTGTGGATGGGTTCCTGTGCCTGAAAAAGATTTACCAGTGAAACTTCCTGATATTGAGAAATATGAGCCAACTGAAACAGGTGAGTCTCCTTTGTCAAAGATTAAAGAATGGGTGGATGTAAAATGTCCAAAATGTAATGGTGAGGCAAAAAGAGAGACAGATGTAATGCCTAATTGGGCAGGGAGTAATTGGTATTTTATGAGATATACAGATCCTCATAATGACAAAGAATTTGCTAGTCAAGATAAGCTAAAATATTGGATGAATGTTGATTGGTATAACGGAGGCATGGAACATACCACCTTACATCTTTTATACTCTAGATTTATTTATAAATTTTTGTGGGATATTAACGAGATTCCTAAAGAATTAGGGTCAGAACCTTATCAAAAAAGAACTTCTCATGGTATGATTTTGGCCCAAGGAGGAGTAAAGATGTCAAAATCAAAAGGCAATGTTATAAATCCCCAAGAGGTTATTGATGAATATGGAGCAGATACCTTACGATTATATGAAATGTTTATGGGTCCTTTTTCTCAGAGTATTGCTTGGGATACTAAGGGAATTAAAGGATCAAGAAAATTGATTGAAAAAGTTTGGAATTTAAAAGTAGGGAAAGAAACTTTGATTGATTTGAAGAAAAAACTTCAAAAGACAATCAAGAAAGTAACTATTGATATTGACGATATGAAGTTTAATACAGCAGTAAGTTCTTTAATGGAATTTATGAATGATGTAAAAGGTAACACTTTATCAAAAGATGATTTTCATGATTTCTTGAAAATTTTATCACCTTTTTGTCCCCATATAACTGAAGAATTATGGGAAATGACAGGAGAAAAAGAAAGTATCTTTAAATCAAGTTGGCCTCAATACAATAAAGATTTAATGAAAAAGAAAAAAATTACTGTTATTTTTCAGATTAATGGCAAGGTTAGAGATCAAATTGAGACTAATATTGGGTTAAAAGAAGACGAGATAAAAAAGATAGCCACTGATTCTGTTAAAATGAAAAAGTGGTTAGCGCAAAAGAAGATTAAAAAGACTATTTTTGTGCAAGATAAGTTAATAAATTTTGTAATATAAAAAAATGATAAAAAAAGTAGTTATTGCTGCGGCCGGTCAGGGCACTAGAATGAAACATTGGTCAAAGTGTAAATCCAAACATTTAATCTGTGTGAAGCAGAAACCATTTTTAGCATATTTAATGGAGAACCTTTCTTTAGCTGGATATAAAGAGATAGTTTTAGTTACCGGTTTCAGGAGCGATTTAATGAAAGAGTTTTTAAAAGAATTTAATTTTCAAGCTACTATTGTAAATCAGTTTGAAATATTAGGCCCTAAGGAAAAAGAGTATGGAACATTGTGTCCTATAAAATGCGTTAAAGATATTGTTGGCAAGGATAGTTTTTTGGCTGTTTATGGAGACAATCTTTTTTCTGTTGAAGACTTGAAATCTTTAAACAACAATGATGATTATTGTTATGTTGCTGGAAGAATAGAAGACAAACATCCAGAAAAATATGGGGTTTTAGTAGAAGAAAACAATTTTTTAAAAGAGATTATTGAAAAACCAAAGGATTACATAGGAAATTTAGTCAACACAGGGCTCTATAAATTTACACCTGATGTTTTTGATAAGATTTCCCAAGTTAAACTATCAGAAAGAGGGGAATATGAGCTTACAGATGCTATAACTCTATTAGCTAAAGATCAAAAAGTAAAAATAAAGAGACTAAAGGATTATTGGTTAGATTTTGGCAATCCTTCAGATATTATAAAATTTTCTCATTTTTTAGAAAAAAAGAAATAGTCTTGTAATATTAAAATTATGTATTATACTAAACATATATTTAGTGCTATCTTTCCTACTTAAGATAGCATTGTCAAAACATACATACCTTGGGACGTTTTGTGACCTATTGTTGTTTATTGTCCGCCCGAAACATCAATG
>CAYVCP010000045.1:0-3018 GCA_964450565.1 uncultured Candidatus Saccharibacteria bacterium
AATCCATTTTTATCCCATCTTCCTATTTTAAGAACAAAATCAAGACTTCTTATTACTAAAGTATTATCCCTTAGTACTGTACCAGTAATATATTTTCTATATTCATACTTAGCTTCTTTTTTGAATTCTTCTTCATTATCACAGATAATAATCTTAAACTTTTTAGGAGTTATTTTGAATAGTTTCTTATTCAAAGAATAAGCATTCTTAAACATATTAACTAAATCATTACTAATAGTTTTATTTCTAAGAATTAATGCAAAACTAATATCTTTTGTGTATTTTTTCATTTTATTTATTAAGAAAAATAGTTATATTTATAAATAGGTACTATTTTCTTAAGCTTAGAAATCCCATTAACTACTTCGGTAGGAGGGTAGAAATGAATGATGCAAAACTAAAGGAAGCTTTGACAAAAGCAAGGCAATCTAAACGTAATTTTAAACAGAAATTTGACTTAATCATAAGTCTAAAAGGCATTAATCTAAAAAAAACTGAGCAACAGGTAGAATTCTTTGCAAGTCTGCATAAGGAAAAAGGCAAGCCTACAAAGGTTTGTGCTTTAGTTGGTCCTGAACTGGGGTCTAGTGCAAAAAATGTGTGTGATTTTGCAATCCTACAGGCAGAATTTGAAAAATACCAAAAAGATAAAAAATTAGCCAAAAAACTGGCAAAAGAGTATGATTTCTTTATAGCTCAGGCAAATATAATGCCCCAAATAGCTACTTCATTTGGTAAATTTTTAGGACCTAAAGGAAAAATGCCTAACCCAAAAGCAGGTTGCATAGTCCCGCCTACTGCAAATTTAGAAGCTCTGTATAACAAATTGCAAAAAACTATCAAGATATCTGCGAAAACCACACCAGTAATTCAGTGTATTGTCGGGAATGAAGATATGTCAGATGAGGATGTTATTGACAATATAAAAACAATTTATGATCAGCTTATCCATCATTTACCTAATGAAAAGCACAATATAAAATCTGGTTTTTTAAAACTAACAATGGGTAAACCAATAAAGATAATCTAAAATGACACCGGCAGAATTTAAGAAAGAAACTGTAGAAGATTTTGCTAGACTTATTGACGAATATCCTGTGATAGCTGCTGTGAATATGGAGAATCTGCCTGCTAAACAGCTTCAGGGTATGAGGGCTTCTTTAAGAGATAAGATACTCATCAAGATGTGCAAGAGAAGATTACTAAAGCGGGCAATAGAGAAATCTTCTAAAAAGAACATAAAGGAGATTGAAAAATATTTAGAAGGCATGCCCGCTATCATTTTTTCAAAGGAGAATCCTTTCAAATTATACAAACTTTTAGAAAAGAGTAAATCAACAGCTTCTGCAAAGCCAGGACAAAAGGCCCCTAAAGATATTATAATTCCAGCAGGCCCCATAGGTTTTGCACCAGGACCTATAATCGGGGAACTGGGGCAGGCAGGAATAAAAGCCGGCATTGATAATGGAAAGGTGGCAATAAAAGAAGATTCTGTTGTTGCAAAAGAAGGAGACATTTTAAATGCGGAGTTGACAGCTGTTCTTGCTAGGTTAGGCATAGAACCTATGGAGATTGGCTTGAATGTTATAGCTGTTTATGAAGATGGTAATGTTTATACAAAAGATATTTTAAGCATTGATGAGTCAAAATACTTGGCAGATATACAAACTGCCGCAAGAGTTGTTTCTAACTTGGCCATGGAAATTGGTTATGTAACCAAGGACAATATTCAACTCTTAATTTCAAAAGCATTCAATGATTCAAAGAACTTAGCTTTAAGCCAAGATTTGATTACAGATTTAACTGCTGAAAATCTTGTGGGTAAGGCTGAAGCTCAGATGAAAAATCTTGCCAATAAATTAAATTTGCCTGGTAAAGAGGAAAAGAAGATGGAAGAGGTGAAAGAAGAGAAAAAGGAAGAGGTGGAAAAAACAGGGAAACAACCTGAGGAAAAGATTGAAGAGAAACAAGAAGAACAGAAGGAACAGCCTGAAGAGGAAAAGGAAATGAAAGAGGAGCCAAAGGAAGAGAAAACTGAAGAAATTAGTGAGGAAACAAAAGAAGAGTCTGATGAAGAAACAGAAGAGACAGAAGAACCAAAGGAAGAAAAAGTATTAGAAGAAGCAAGTGAACAAGATGTTCAAGCAACTAAACAAGTTACAGAAGGGGATATGAAACAAGCAGAAGAAAACCTGAAAAAGATTCAGGAACAAATTCAAAAAAAATAATAAAATTTATGTTCATTGTTGAATAAAATACATGGAGGAAAGAAAAATGGAATATGTATATGCTGCAATGCTTCTACATAAAGCTGGACAAAAAGTAGATGAGGCAAGCGTTAAGAAAGTGTTAACAGCTGCTGGAGTTAAGGTGGACGAGGCCAGAATAAAAGCTTTAGTTGCTGCTCTTGACGGTGTTAATATAGATGAAGCTATTGAAAAGTCATCAGCTCTGCAAGCTGCACCAGTCCCTGTTCAAGGAGAAGCAGGTGGGGAAGCACCCAAGGGAGAGAAGAAAGAAGAGAAAAAGGAAGAAGAAGATAAAAAATCAGAGGAACAAGCTGCTGCTGGATTAGGAGCATTGTTCGGATAATTTTTTTATTAATTTTTATTGGCCGCCCCAATAAAAAGAGTGGTATGATATGTCAGACAGAGAAGATCAGAAAAAGTTCGGTTTACTTAGGAAGGAAATCATTCAACTACAGAAAAGACTAAACGAGATAAATACCTTAAAGGAATCTTGGTTTGAGAAAAGCCAGGAAAATAAAAAAGAGGTTTCAAAGTTAAGGGAAACAATAAATGATTCTAAAGCAAAAAGAGATTCTTTAACCCAGGATGTTCGCGATTTAAAGGAAAAAAGAATGGGTCTTAATGACCAAATAAGGAAAGAGATTTCTCAGATAAAAACCTTAAACAATGAAAAGGCATTATTTCTAAAAAGGCACCATATAAATAAGGAGCCTTCTAAAATAAAAGAAGAAATAGAAGGATTGGACTACAAGATAGAAACAGAGGCTCT
>CAYVCP010000046.1:0-2642 GCA_964450565.1 uncultured Candidatus Saccharibacteria bacterium
TCCTTTAATTACCCATGTGGGAGTGTTTGTTATCTTTGAGCATTTTTCTCTTTCTCTTCAACCTGATTTAGCTCAACTTCTGCTAATTGCTCATCTTTTTTTGCTGTTTCTATTTTTAATTTTAACCCTTCAATTTTCTCTTTAAGATCTCCTCTCTTTTTTATGATATTCTGATCATTTTTCGCATTCTTAGATATTTGTTCTTTTTGTTCCATTAGCCCTATCATTTCGATTAGGCTTTTCAATTCTTCTTTTTTCTTTTTCAAAAGATTCTCTTCTTTTTCCATTACTTTCAAATCTTTTTCTACCTTACCAATGGTCATTTGATCTTTTTCAATTTCTTCTTCTATATTCCACTTCTCTTCTTCTATGGCTCTGCGTTGTTTTTCTATCATCCATCTCTGTTTCTCAAGACTATGTTTTTGCCTAAAACCATCTGCTACTTCCTCTTTTTTTTCAAGCACACCATGTTTTTCTTCTAAAACTTTTTCTTTGTTTCCCAATTCAAGCAAAAGAGCTTCTTGAGCTTCTATGTTTTTATTCAATACATCTCTTTTCTCGTGCAAAGGATCTTTTTCCAAAGGAAATGCTTTGAGTTTCTCTAAAATTTCTAAAATTTCTTTACGAGATTTCTTTTCTAATCTTTCTCTCTCTTCTATCTTTATCTCTATCTTCTTTTTGGGTTCTTCTTTGGGTTCAACAATTTCTTTTTTAATAGGAAGTTTTTCTGTAACCTCTGGCTTTTCTATCTTTTTAGGTAAAACATGTTCAGGTTGAACGTTTACTATTTTTTGGTTTGAAACAACTTCTTTTGGCTTTTTCAATAAAAGACCTTCCTGCTTTACAGGGGTTAAAGCCTTTGGAGAAAAAAATGTTTTTTCTTGTTTTAATTTTTGAGGTTCTTTGGCAAGAGGAGAACGAAATGTGGTTTGAGGCACTTTAATATCTTTTTTTTGTGGTATTAAACGAGCCTTAGTTTTTTTTAACCTTAAAGCTTCCTTGAGATCCTCTTCCATTGTTAAAATAACCCCTTTCGCCAAAATTTCATAAACTCTTTTTTGGCTAAGCTTTGTTTTTTCTTTTTCCCCCAACCAGGTTCTCGGTTTAATTATTTCTTGACGAGAAGATGGAGCAATCTTTGTAGAAAATGAGTTTTTATTTTCCTTTTCGGCCATATTGCCTTAGGCCACCTTGTTTTTTTAAAAATGGTTGTTTGGGAGCAAATCCTGCTGCTTTGGCAGAAAGACTCAACTTTCCTTGTGCATCCTTATTAATAATTTTAACAGGAATACGATCCCCTACTTTTACAACACTATCTACTCTATCTACCCTGAAAGGAGCTAGCTCAGAAATATGGACTAAACCGTCTTGGTTAGGTCCCAATTCAACGAAACAACCAAAATCAGTGATCTTAACAATTTTTCCTTCTAATAATTCTCCTACCTCAAAATCTTTTGTTAAATTCTTGATCCAATCAATGGCTTTCTTGGCTTTTTCGCTATCATCTGAAGATATGAACACTTCCCCTGAATCCTCTATATCAACACTAACCCCGCATGTTTCTATAATGTCATTAATTGTTTTTCCCCCACTTCCAATTACAAGACCAATCTTTGAAGGATTAATGTTAATAGTATAAATTTTAGGCGCATAAACAGAAAGTTCTTTTCTTGGCTCTTTTAAGGTCTTAGTTATTGTGTCAATAATTTCAAATCTAGCCTTCTTGGCTCTTTCTAAAGCTTCCTTTATAATCTTCCTTGAAATTCCATCTATTTTTACATCCATTTGGATAACATTAATACCTTCTTTAGTACCAGCCACCTTAAAATCCATGTCTCCAGACCCATCTTCTGGTCCCTGAATATCTGTTAACAGCTTATAATTATCTTCATCTTTTTTGATCAAACCAATAGCAATACCAGCAACCGGTCTTTTAATAGGAACTCCTGCATCCATTAAAGAAAGACAACCAGCACACACAGACGCCATACTCGTAGAGCCATTAGAGCTTAAAGCTTCAGAAACTATTCTAATGGTATAGGGAAAAACATCCATGCTCGGCAAAAGAGGTAAAAGAGCTTTTTCAGCTAACATGCCATGTCCTATCTCGCGCCTTCCTGGAGAACCTATTCTTTTTACTTCACCGACAGAATAAGGAGGAAAATTATAATGATGCAAAAATCTTTTCTTGCCAGAAAATTCCATGTCTTCTAAAAGTTGCTGATCACCCGGAGGACCGAGTGTTAATGCAGAAAGAATTCTTGTTTCTCCTCTTGCAAAAATAGCAGACCCATGAGTTCTTGGTAAAATCCCAACACTACAATCTAACTTTCTAATTTCAGTCATTGGTCTTCCATCTGGCCTTTTATCTCTTTGTAAAATATTTTCTGATAGAACCCTCTCTTTTTCTTGATGAAAAATAGTTTTAGCAACATCTATAGAACTTTCATCAAAATCATTTTTGATAATTTCTATTAGTTCTTTTTCTAAATCTTTAGTGTCTTTTTTCGCTTTGTTTCTATCTTTTTGATAAAAAACTTTTTCAAGATTCTTATTTAAAAAATCTTTTATTGTTTTTTCTAAAGTTACATCAATATTGACTTTCGCTTCTTCAATCTTTGACTTTCCATGCTTACTTATAA
>CAYVCP010000047.1:0-2483 GCA_964450565.1 uncultured Candidatus Saccharibacteria bacterium
TTTTGTTGAAAAAACTAGAGAAACAGCAAAAGAAATTCTATCAAAAGACCCATTATTAAAAAAATACCCCTTGCTTCAAGAAAGGGTAAAAAGTTTTAAACAAAAAATCCATTTAGAATAAAATAAACCCTTGGAGGTCGAACCTCCAAGGATTAGAACCTCCAAAGATTACGACCTTTGAAGATTAATAAGGCGAAAAGCTTTTCAAAAGAAAAGACCCTGTGACGTTAGTCGCAGGGTCTAGAAGATGTAGAGCAGTTGATAAGCGGTATTCCAGCAGCATTTTTTTTGGTTCAGAGGAACAAGGTAATGCCAGACCCTGTTTCCTCCTGGTCTCTCCAATCAGAGATGAAGAGAAGCACCGCTTATTGCTGAAAAACCACCTATCATACTGCTCTATTGTGTTCTACTGATAGTATAGCATATCAAAAATAGTTTGTCAATGGTTTTGGGTATTTTTTGGTTTTTTTGTAAAATATCAACTCTGGAGACAAATCTTGAAGTAATTGAAAATTTAAAACCAGTTGCTTTATGAAACTTAATAATTTTTTCTATTTAGTTCTATCTTTAAATGATATTATACCTAAATCTCTACAAATCTTTTGAGCTAAATGATTATCAATCTCTCTGTGTCTGGGAACGGTTGAAGTTCTTTTGATTAAAGAATTAAAAAAGACGCTATGTTTTGCGCCTTCTCTAATAAAAATACAACCATTTTTAATAAGATATTTAATTAAATCTTTTCTTTTCATTATGCCTATGTGGATAATTTTCGCTTCCCTCAAATTATAAAGAAACTGAAAGGGGCTCTCTAATTGTTTTTCCTTTAGAAAATTCTTTCTTGCTAAGAATCTTATTTGTTTCAAGAATTAACAAAAGAGCCTCTTTTAGATTTTCTTTTGTCTCCTTAAGAGTTTTCCCTTGAGTATTAACTCCTGGAACCTCCTCTATCCAACCTAAATACCACTTACCACTTTTCCTATATATTGCTGTAAAATGTCTTGCCATATATAATCATTATACTCTCATAAAAGTATTTGTCAAATACACAAAATTTAGGTAATTTAGCTCTATCTACGAAATGTCTGCCTCTATAGAAATTTTCTCCTAGGTTTTTACTAAACAAAACGAAAGGCTTTTAAAAAAGAAAAGACCCTGTGACGTTAGTCGCAGGGTCTTGAAGATGAGGCAGTTGATAAGCGGTGTTCCAGCAACATTTTCTCTAGGCCCAAAGCCTAGTTTCAGAGCGACAAGGTAATGCTAAACCTTGCTTTCTGCTCCTAGCTTCTCCAGCCAGAGGCGGAGATAGCGCATTCTGCATAAAATGATAAAATGCTGGAATCCTGGTTGAGAAAACTTTCCTAGGTGTTTTCTCAATGTCCACTTGAGCTGGGCTTTACCCTGAGCTCAGTTTTCACCTTATCAACTGCTTCTATTTGTGTACTACTAGCATTATAGCATACTGAAAATAGTTTGTCAAGGGTTTTTGGGTATTTTTTGGAAAATTCTTTTTTTTCTTTAATTTTATCTGTCTTTCGGAGTGTTCCAAAATTCCATATGCTTTCCCAGCATTAATCTGATTTGAGCATCAAGCGCTGGAAGAGCGCTTAAGAAAACTAAGGTAAAAGGCAAAATCAACCATTGGAAAAACATTAAAAGGGTTTTAATTTTCGGCACGCCCTTTGGTCTTTTAGGCAAGAATAAAAGATTGGTTATAGCGCTTGCCAGCATTCCAATCATAGCAAACGCCATAATCCTTGAAGTCACCCTGGGAAGATTGTAGGAAAACAGAGTGATATTAAATCCTTCTCCGCCCAAAAACAAGGGGAGCCAGCCAAGAAATAAAATTAAAAGAGGAGCGCAGGCCCAAGACCAAAATCCTTCAAAAATTACTGATAAACGAAAAATCTTTCTTCTCAAGGCAATCTTTTTATTTTTCAAAAAACAAAACAAAACATACGGTATTTCTGTACAACCCCAAGCCCATCTTCTTTGCTGTTTGTATTGATTTAAAAAAGTTTGAAAAATATTTTTTGATGAAACCATATCCATTGAAGTAGGATAATGCAGAGGAACAATCTTATAATTTCCGTCAAACTTTAAAAGACACTTCCAAAACATCCGAGAGTCATCAGGAATCAAATTATGCGGATAGCCAACTTCAAAAAAAGAAGCGCCTGCTATTGAATGGGAAGAAAAAGTAGTTAGCTGTTCAGGTCTTTCCTGCTGCATCATCTGCCAAAAAGTGCTTGAATTAGCAACTACCCTGCTAAAAATAGGAGATCGCCAAAGATTGTTGTGAAAAACTGAAATCGGCTGAAAGCTTGTTCTTGATGGAGTTCTGCAAATTAAATAATTATATGTTAAACAAAGAAAATATTGGGAATAAACCCTTGTATCAATATCAAAAGGGGAAACAACAATTCTTTCCAGAGGAATCCTGTTAACATCTATTATCTTTTCTTTCACCTCTTTTCCTGCCC
>CAYVCP010000048.1:0-2160 GCA_964450565.1 uncultured Candidatus Saccharibacteria bacterium
CATTTTTTAGAGCATATGTTTTTTAAGGGAACAAAAAAAAGACCCAATGCTCTTTCTATTGCTGAATCTTTAGATAAGGTTGGTGGAAACTATAATGCTTTTACTTCAAAAGAGATGACAGGATACTATGCTAAAGTAGATAGTTCTCATTTAGATTTAGCTTTAGGTTGGGTGAGTGATATTTTTCTTAATTCTAAACTAGAAACAAAAGAAATTAATAAAGAAAAAGGTGTAATTGTTGAGGAAATGCACATGATGTTGGATCATCCCATGAGCTATGTCACAGATCTTTTTGAAGAATTACTATACGGAGACCAGCCTGCTGGTTGGAATGTAATTGGTACAGAAGAAAACATATTAAAATTTAAAAGAAAAGACTTTCTATATTATCTCAAGAATTATTATTCTTCTTTCAATACCTTGGTTTGTGTTTCGGGAAAGTTTAATCAAAAAGATATTTTGGCTCAAGTTAAGGAACAATTTAAATCTATTAATAAAACAAGCATATTTGAAAAAGAAAATACTATTGAGTCACAAAAGGACCCTCAGACTTTCATTCATTACAAAAAGACGGATCAAACTCATCTTTGTTTAGGGGTTAGAGCATTTGATATATTGAGCGAAAGAAAGTATGCTTTATCTGTGTTAGCTGTTATCTTGGGTGGCAATATGTCATCAAGATTGTTTTCTGAAATTAGGGAAAAAAGAGGCCTTGCTTATTATGTAAGAACTTCATCTGAGCTTTATACCGATAGCGGTTATTTGGTTACTCAAGCTGGAATACCAAATGACGCTGTTCAAAAAGTAATAGATTTGATTTGGAAAGAGTATCAACTGATTAAAAAAAGAGGTGTGAGTGCTGCAGAGCTTAAAAAAGCAAAAGATTTTATAAAAGGATCTTTAATTTTAGGATTAGAGTCTTCTGACACAAAAGCTTCTTTCTATACCCAGCAAGAGCTTTTAACTAATAAAATTTTGACAGTAGAAGAAAAGTGTGCCAAAATAAATAAAGTTACAAGATTGTCTATAAACAATGTGGCTGGAGAGATTTTTAACCCTAATAAATTAAACTTAGCCCTAATAGGGCCTCATAAACAAGATTTTCAATTATTATGAATCAACCATTTTTAAACATAACATGGGGATCAATATTTAAAATATGTGTGGCTGTTATTTTAATGTATATTCTTTTTGTGGTGAAAGATATTATAGTTTGGTTTATTTTTGCTTTAATGATTGCTATTTTATTTAATTTTCCTATAGATTATTTAGAAAAGAAAAAAGTCCCTAGAATTTTATCAGCCGTTGTTTTATACCTATCTATATTTGCTTTGATTGCTTTGTTTATTTACGAGTCTGCTCCAGTTCTCTTATCTGAATTTAAAGATTTTGCTTTGAAATTTCCTGATTATTTAAAAAAAGTTTCTCCTATTTTCCAGAAACTTGGATTTATTTCTTTTTCAGCAGAAAATTTTACTAGTACAATACAAAATAGTTTAGAACAAGCAAGTGGTAGTATTTTGAATGCATTGTTCAGTATTTTTGGTGGTGCTTCAGCCAGCATGATGGTGATTATATTAGCATTTTTTATTTCTGTTGAAGGAAAATTTATACACAAAATTTTAGATGCTTTTTCTCCTGAAGTCAAAAAAGATTACATTTTCTACATTTGGAACAATGCTAAAAAGAAAGTTAGTGGTTGGTTTATTACAAGAATTATCGGAGTTATATTTGTAGGAGGAGCCACTTTTTTAGCCTTATCTATTTTAAATGTAAAATATGCATTACTTTTAGCTATCATGGCTGGTATTTTTGATTTTCTTCCTATAGCAGGACCAATTATTGCAGGATTCTTTCTGACAGTAATTATTGCTTTGATCTCTCCCCTGCAAGCGTTATTTGCTTTAACCATTTTTGTAGTTATCCAGCTTTTAGAGAATAATCTTGTTTTTCCTTTACTATTTAAGAAATTTGTTGGAATTTCCCCTGTGATTGTTTTATTAGCTCTATCTATCGGAGGGACATTGTGGGGGGTCACAGGAGCTATTTTAGCCATACCTTTGACCGGTGTTTTGTTTGAGGTTTCAAGGGACTATCTATCTAAAATGAGAAAAGAAAAAGAGTCCCTTTTATGAGTCTTTTCATTATAGCAACACCCAT
>CAYVCP010000049.1:0-2104 GCA_964450565.1 uncultured Candidatus Saccharibacteria bacterium
AGCTTGAAAGAAGATATGAAAAGCAACAAATTATAGAGTGGTATTTTAATCTTATTCCCTTTGGAAGTAATCTATACGGCGTTGAATCTGCTTGTCAAACTTTCTTCAGAAAAACAACCTCAGAAATTTCTTTAGCCGAAAGTGCTGTGCTAGTTGCTCTAATCCAATCCCCAAGCAGACTATCGCCATATGGTTTAAATATAGAAGCTCTTTTGCAAAGGAAAGATTTTGTTTTAAACGAAATGGTTAAAATGAATTTTATAAAAAAAGAGGAAGCAGAAACAGCAAAAGCAGAAGAATTAATATTTTTTGAAAAACCAGAAGAATTCTTAGCGCCTCATTTTGTAATATACTTAAAAGAGTTCTTGGAACAAAAATACGGTAGAGAGTATTTAGAAAGAGCTGGATTGACTATTATAACAACACTAGACATAGATCTTCAACAAAAAGCAGAACAAACAGTCAAAGAAGGAATAATACAAACAAAAGCATATAACGGTAATAATGGAGCGCTAGTAAGCATAGATCCAAAGACAGGAGAGCTTTTGGCAATGGTAGGATCTAAGAATTATTTTGCGGAATCTTATCCACAAGGATGTACTCCTGGCAAGGACTGTTTATTTGATCCTCAAGTTAATGTTGCAACTAGCCTCAGACAGCCAGGATCGTCTTTTAAGCCATTTGTTTACGCTTTAGCACTATATAAGGGCTTTACACCCAAAACACACGTGTGGGACGTTGCAACAGAGTTCAATCAGTTCTGTTCTCCTATCGCAACTCAAAAAAAAGATAAGTATGGAGCTGATTGTTATCATCCAAGGAATTATGACAATACTTTTAAAGGCCAAATCGACTTAAAATCTGCCTTAGCCCAATCAAGAAACCTCCCGGCAGTGAAAGTGCTTTATTTAGCAGGATTAAAACAAACACTTGATTTCGTAAAACAACTCGGTATCACAACCCTAAAAGAAGAATCAAACTACGGCTTGGCATTGGTTTTAGGAGGAGGAGAAGTAAAACTTTTAGATATGGTTTTAGGGTATTCTGTCTTTGCTAATGACGGTATAAAACCATCACTAAAAATTATTAAAACCATAAAAGACTCCAAGGGTAATGTAGTTGAAAGTACAAAACAAGACGGATTAAGAGTAATACCAGCTCAAGTAGCAAGACAAATAAATGATATATTGTCAGATAACACGGCCAGAGCTCCTTTATTTGGGTGGAATTCTCAACTCTATCTCCCGGATTATAATGCTGCTGTAAAAACTGGTACCACCCAAGAATACAGAGACGCGTGGACAATAGGATATACATCATCTCTTGTAACTGGAGTTTGGGTGGGGAACAACGATAATACTCCAACAAATAAAGCTGGGGTTTATTTGGCAGGACCAATATGGAATCGCTTCATGATTTCATCTTTACCTAAATTTCAACATAAAGATTTTATTGTTCCCGCACAAGAGATTACGGGCAAAAGCGTACTAGATGGCGCCTTTTTAGGAAACCATTCTATTTTATTTTATATAGACAAAGACCATCCAAGAAGTAATGATACTTCACAAGATGACACACAGGCCCCGAACTGGGATTACAGTATTCAAAATTGGCTAAACCAGCATTAGTCTTAATTAGATTTTATAGGCATTAAAATATAGAGGAAAGAATCGTCCCCAACTGACCTTAAAAGGCCGGGGCCCTCTTCTCCACTTAATTCAAGAATCACTTCTGTGCTTTTTATGCTGTTTAAACCATCTACCAAAAACTTATAATTAAAAGCAACTTCACAATCCTTTCCCTCTATTGCGCAAGGAAGATAGGATTCATTTCTTCCGGTATCAGAACTTTGAGAAAAAACTTTTATTCTCTTTTCTTTTTCTATCACACTAAGTTTTATCTCTCCTGTTTTTCCAGAAAAAAGACCAGCTTTTTTAATTTGAATTAATAAATCTTCTTTTTTAATTTGAACTTTTGTGGAACTTTTTTTAGGAATAATTTCTTCATAATTTGGATATTCTCCTTCAAGTAAGCGTCCTGATAATTCTATTTTTACATGAGATGTTTGCTTGTCTTGAAATTCAAATAAAACCTGGTTAACTCC
>CAYVCP010000050.1:0-2033 GCA_964450565.1 uncultured Candidatus Saccharibacteria bacterium
AGGGCAAAAGAAACTCAACAAGACTATATGTTCATTCCTGACCCTGATTTAGTTGCTATTAAGATAACTGATAAAGATATTAAGGAAATAGATGCTGTTCTGCCAGAGAAGCCTTCTGAAAAGGTTAAAAAGTTTAGAAAATTAGGAGTGAAGGATATCGATGCTGAAGTAATGAGTTCTGAGATTGTTTTAGCAGAGTTATTTGAAAAAGTAGCTAAAGAGATAGACCCAACATTAGCAGCAAAATGGTTAAGAAGAGAATTGATTAGAGTTTTGAATTATAACAAGAAAACATTAGAAGATATGCAGATAGATGAAACGCATTTGATAGATTTATTAAAACTTATAGAGAAAAAGAAGATTACAGAGAATGTTGCACAGAAGATTTTAGAGAAACTAATCGTTAAATCATTTGATGTGAATAAATATGTAAAAAAGGAAAAGCTTGTAGCAGTTTCAGATACAAACATTTTGGAGAGGGTGTGTAAAGAAGTGATTGCAGAGAATAAAAAGGCAGTCGATGACTATAAATCAGGCAAACAAGAAGCATTGCATTTCTTAATTGGAAAAGTTATGCAAAAAACAAAAGGAACAGCGACACCAAAAGAAGTTCAGGACTTATTGAAGAAATTGATAAAGTAACTAGATATCAATCCCCAATACCTTAGAAACCTCTTTCTTCAATCTTTCTTCAAACTCATAAACCTTTTCTCCTTCTTGTTTCTCTAAACTAAAAACTTCCATTAGCTTCTTTGTTATTTTCTTCTTTTTTTTATTATCAACATTATCAACTTTTATCTGTCCTAAATGCTCTTTTATTATCTTTTCTTCTATCTCTTCTGTTGTTCCTGTTTCTGTCTTTATTTCCTCAAACTCTTTGCTTTTTAACTTGTTAGTATTCCTCATAACATAATAATTGCCTTTCTGATTCATTATATTATAAATTTCTTTAAAACTAACATCTGATGGCTTGCCTTGCTCTAAAGTTCCTTCAATTCTAACTAAAACAATTGTACCAAAAAATTCTTTATTCTTTATCTTTTCATTGAATTCTTCCATAACTTTTTCAGGATTTTTATGCTCTGCATCAATGTTAATAGAGAAAACATTCTTTATTTGTATTGGCTCATACCTTAATTTGCCGTTATCATAGATATAGAAACCTCCTCTTTCTAATTTCTCTAATTCTCAAAAATTGTTTGGAAATAAAGGTCCCGGGTAAACAACATTCTTATAGCCTTCTAATGAAATGTCTTTTACAATATGAACATGTCCTCCAGCATAGTAATCAAAGCCTTTTGGTAAAAATGAAATTGGAGAAGAATCCATTTTTTCAAGCTCTTTTGGCTTTAATTCAGAGATAGCACTATGGAACATAAATATCTTAAAACCAGATTCCTTTTCTAGATTTGTTTTATCTAAAGATTCGTAATAGCTTCTCTCTAACATACCTTTTTTTCCTAACATTCCTGTTATCTTTGCTTTGGTTTTCTCGTCGATAGTAAACCTTAATCTTAGTTTATTGTTTTCAATAGAGCCTTTTACTACGTTATGAATTAAACCAGCTTCTTCCAAAACATCTAATATTGTTTTACCGCTTGGTGAGAAATCATGGCTGCCAGCGATAACATAAGTCTCTATATTTTTTTGCTTTAACCCTTTTAATTTTCTTACTGTTCTCTTCAAATATTCTATTCCTGGCAAGCTGGTGTTGAATAAATCACCAGAGATAAGAACAAAATCAACCTTTTCTTCCATGCATTTTTCAATAGCTTTCTCAAAAGCCTGCATTGGCAATTCTTTTAGCTTAGGATCACGCCATGCCCCAATATGACAATCAGCTAGATGAGCAAATTTCATTCTATCTTTACACCACTAAAATCCTTCTTGACAGAACTCTCTCTTTTTTCTTTTACTAAATCAGCAAACAAAGGTATTTTGACAGGAATAGCAAATCTTGTGAAGTTTGATGTAATGATTGCTTCTCCTTTGTCTAAAGCAGCAATGTTTCTGTTATCAGCAGATAAATCCTG
>CAYVCP010000051.1:0-1951 GCA_964450565.1 uncultured Candidatus Saccharibacteria bacterium
ACCAAAACAAAATGTGGTAGATGTAATTATTAATAACTTTGAAGAAAGCTTTGGCCTCTTAAAGAGGTTGAAGTTTTAAAAAACATGGAATCAATTATAGAAATTAAAGATCTTTCGGTCGCTTACAATTTAGGAAAAACAAATGAATCCTGGGTTTTGCAAAACATTAACGCTAATATCTATCCTGGAGAATACGTAATATTTTTTGGTCCCTCTGGTTGTGGAAAGTCTACTTTATTATATACAATTGCTGGGCTTGAGTTTCCTACCACAGGAGATGTGATGGTTGATGGAAATAGTTTAAGAAAAATGAATGAACAAAATTTGATTGCTTTTCATAGGACAACGATTGGAATGATTTTTCAAGCTTTTTATCTTATCCCAAGTTTTAACGTGAGAGATAATGTTCTTTTGCCTCAGATTTTTTCTGAAAAGGAAAATGAAAAAAGAGCAGATATAATTATGGAAAGATTTGGCATCTCACATCTTAAAGACAGAAAACCGTCTTTTCTTTCTGGCGGACAGCAACAAAGGGTAGCTATTGCTAGGGCTCTGGTTTCAGATCCACCCATTATTCTAGCTGATGAACCAGTGGGGAATTTAGATTCTAAAAATGCTGGCATTGTATTATCATTACTTGATGAATTAAATAGAAAGGATAAGAAAACAATTATTCACGTAACACATGATATGCAAGCCCTCAAAAGAGCAGATAAGGTTTTCTTTTTAAAAGATGGGAAATTAGTTAGGAGGACCCTGAATCCTAAAAAGCAAGTAATGGGAAAAGAAAAAGAAATGACAGAGTTAGAAAAGTTAGCTCAAGCATATCCATACCTTTCAGAAACGAGCCTAAGAGCTAAACTGATTTTAAATCATATTCTTTCTCCTGTTGGGGTAGAAACCCAACAAAAAATAGAAAGTATTATAGACTCTTATTTATTAGATAAGATTAACAAAGAAGTATTATTTGAATCACTTAATAAAGCAGAAGAACAGGGGGGAGCTGCTTTATATAGTCAAAGAGCTCAAAGCTTAACAGATAGGATAGTAAAAATAGCTGAAGAAATAAAGATAATAGAAGAAGAACCCTCTTCAAGTTTAACTCCAACAGCAGAAAGAGCTATTTTCCTACGAGGTTATTTGCTGGATAATTATAAGGGAAATTTGTCTTTTGAACAAATTCAAAAGTTAGAGGATGTTCTATCACAAAGGATAGAGAATAAAATTGGGAAAGAAAGATTTATTAAATTCTTAGATGCTCCTTTACATCATAAGGGAGTAGGGCTTAACAAAAGGACAGCCAAAAGGTTCGCAAGAGAAATTGAACTAATTTTAATGAAATAATATGAGAACTAAAGATTCAATCTCTTTTTCTTTAAAAGGTTTTGAAAATAGAAAATCAAGAGCTATTTTCACTATTCTAAGCGTTGCTGTAGGTATTGCAGCTATTCTTTTCTTGGTGTCTTTAGGTTTTGGTTTACAACGAAGTCTTTTAGAAAAGATTACAACAGAAGAATCCCTTTTAACTTTTGATATAGTGTCTGGTGAAGCAAAAGCCATAGTGTTGAAAGAAGAAACCTTAAAGAAAATATCAGAAATTGATTCTGTCAAAAGTGTTTCTCCTCATACTATTTTACCTTCCCAAATTGTTTACAAAGACACAACCTCAGAAACTTCTTTGAATTTAATAAAAAGCGATTGGTTTAAGTTAAGCGGTGTAACCCCCATTATCGGAGAAACCTTAGAAAAAAGAGGGACGGTTGTCATTAACTCTTCTGTTGTAGAGCTTTTTAATATTGAGAAACAAGAAATACTGGGTAAGAAAATTAAATTGACCCCTTTTCTTCAAGAAGATGGCTCTTCAGAATTTTCTGTTTATGATTTAAAAAAGGATTTGGTAGTAGTTGGGATTTTGGAAGGACAAGGGGAACCGCCTCAAGCTTTTATACTT